>NZ_JAMYRV010000010.1:0-131684 GCF_040321555.1 Mesorhizobium sp. M0317
TATGCGGCGCGTGGGGAGCTCCGGCTTCCGAGCACGCGCGGGAGTCGCCGCCCGGTCCAACAAACACCCCCCCAGCGGGGGGGGCGCGGGGGGGGCCCCCCCCCCTTCGTTTTCGCAGGCTTCGAAATCAGTCCTTTTCGAAGATGCGTGCCTTGGCGACGACGCCAGCGATTGCGCCGCCGATCAGCGGCGCAACAATGAACAGCCAGAGCTGGCTGAGGGCTGCGCCGCCGGTAAACAGCGCCGGGCCGATCGAACGCGCCGGATTGAGCGAGGTGCCGGTCACTGGGATCATTGCGAAGTGCAGTCCGGCCAGCGTCAGGCCGATGACCAGGCCGGCGAACGTCGTCGAGTGCTTCTCGGCTGTGACGCCGAGGATGACGGTGACGAAGGTGAAGGTGCCGATCAGCTCCCACAGGAAGGCCGAACTCGTCCCCCATTTCGCCACGTCCCAGCCATTGGCGCCGAAACCGGTGGTGTGCCCGCCGGTCTGGCCGGAGACGATGATCCACAGCGCCAGCGAGGCCAGAATGGCGCCGATGATCTGCGCGATCCAGTAAGGAATGACATCCTTGGCCGGCAGCCGGCCGGCAAGGAAGACGCCGAGCGTGACGGCCGGGTTGAGATGTGCGCCTGAGATGGGACCCACCGCGTAAGCCGCCGCAATCAGGCCGATGCCGAACGCCAGGCCGATGGCTTCCTGGCCCAGCGGCAAGTCGGCGAGAAAGCCACCCGTCGCCACCGACGCCGTGCCGATAAACACCAATAGAAATGTCCCTAGAACTTCCGCAAGATACGTTTTCATTGCCCTCTCCTCGTATCGATCCGTCGGTCCGCTTTTCCGCGCCGCGAATCATGGCGCAAAGAGTATTCCCAACGCAAAAGCTTGGAAAGCAGAGCAATTGCGCCACACATCGTGCTTACGGCGGCCAGTTACCAACATTAGAGACCTTGCATATATTTGAGATTTGTTATCGCCGGCGGGCGGACATTTGCCGGCGGGGAAAATCGTCGGCCGCGAGCGGAAGGCCTCGTCGCCGCGAAATTCAAGCGGGGTTCAATCTCGACGCGAAACGCTCTAAGAGCAGGCCGAAAGATACTGTGCTCGATAGATGGAATGACGAATGCGACTGGGCGGACGGCTGGCGGCAGCCATTGAAGTGCTGGACGACATTGGCCGGCGCCACCGGCCGGTGGCCGATGCGCTGAAAGATTGGGGCCTGTCGCATCGCTTTGCGGGCGGCGGCGACCGCGCGGCGATCGGCAACATCGTCTACGACGCGCTGCGCCACAAACGTTCCGCCGGCTGGCTTTTGGGTGAAGACACGCCCCGCGCCATCGGCTTCGGCGCGCTGCTCATCGAATGGGGCCAGACGCCGCAATCGCTTAACGATGCGCTCCAGGGTGACAAGTTCGCGCCGCCGCTGCTCAGCGCCGCCGAGTTGCAGGCGCTGGCCGAGCGCCGGCCTGAAGACGCGCCGGAGGCGGTGCGGGCGGACATACCCGACTGGTGCGCGCCGCTCTTCGAACGATCCTTTGGCGCAGACTGGGTTGCGGAAGGGGCGGCTTTGGCGACCCGCCCGCCGCTCGACATCAGGGTCAATACGCTGCAGTCCGACCGCGCCAAAGTGCTGGCGGAACTCGCCGAAACCGGCGCCAAGGCAGCCGCTATCGCGCCACAAGGCATTCGCATCCCGCCCATCGACGGCGACGGCAGGCACCCGAACGTACAGGCCGAGCCGGCCTTCCAGAAAGGCTGGTTCGAGGTCCAGGACGAAGGCTCGCAGATCGTTGCCGCCCTTGCCGGCGCGCAAGCCGGGATGCAGGTGCTCGATTTCTGCGCCGGCGCCGGCGGCAAGACGCTGGCGCTGTCGGCGGCGATGGCCAACAAAGGCCAGGTCTTCGCCCATGATGCCGAAAAGGCGCGGCTGGCACCGATCTTCGACCGCATCCGCCGTTCGGAAAACCGCAACGTCCAGGTCGTCACCAAGCCGGCCGAGCTCAGCCCCCTCGCAGGCCACATGGACATCGTGCTGGTGGATGCGCCCTGCACTGGCAGCGGCACCTGGCGGCGCCGTCCCGACGCCAAATGGCGGCTGACGCAGAGACAGCTCGATGCCCGCAAGGGCGAGCAGTCGGCGATCCTCGACGCGGCCAAGGCCTATGTCAAACCCGGCGGCCTGCTGGTCTACATCACCTGTTCGGTGTTCGACGAGGAGAATGGCGAGCAGATCGCTGCCTTCCGCGAGCGGCACAAGGGCTTTGTCCCGGTCGATCATCGCGCGCTCTGGGATGTCAGCTTCCCCGGTCACGCAGCGGCCGCCCGGATCGGCAAGACAAGCGATATCTGGCTGTCGCCGGCTCTGAGCGGCACCGACGGGTTCTATTTCTGTGCGCTGCGTCGGGCGAATTGACGCTGCGATTGACAGGCTGACATAGCGCCAGTTGCAGATGCGCGGCGTCGGCCGCCAGACGGGGTAGAATTCTTGCAAAGATATGTGTCGCTTCTGCTTTTCCTCCTTCTGGTGCTCGGCGGAGGCCTGCTGATCGGCTATGCGACGCTGCCGGGTGAATGGTATGCCTCGCTCGCCAAGCCGCCCTTCAATCCGCCCAACTGGGTCTTCGCGCCGGCCTGGACGCTCCTCTATGTGCTGATCGCCGTAGCCGGCTGGCGGACATGGGAGCGGGAACGAGCAGGCGCCGCGATGAAGATCTGGGCCGTCCAGCTTGTTCTGAACTTCGCGTGGTCGCCGACTTTCTTCGGCGCAAAACTGATGGGGCCGGCATTGGTCGTGATCCTGGCTCTTCTCGCCAGCATTGCGCTGTTCATCGCCACGGTGTGGAACCGCGACCGGGTTTCCGGCTGGCTGTTTGCGCCCTATGCCGCGTGGGTAGCCTTCGCCACCTTGCTCAACGCGTCGCTTCTGATGCTGAACTGAGGCGCTTTTGTTGCAGTGCAGCAAAAGCATTTGCCTGATCTTGCGGCGTCTGCGATAAACTTTCGCAGATAATCAGGGCGATGGCCATGGCAGCAAAGATCGTACCCGCACCCGACTATGAGGACCGCGTCAGGGCGTCGTTCGCGCGCCAGCAGGCGATGGCGACCATCGGCGCCGAGCTGACGCTTGTGACGCCGGGCATCATCGAGATCGAAATGCCCTATTCCCAGGCACTGACCCAGCAGCACGGTTTCCTGCATGCCGGGGTGATTTCGACGGCGCTGGATTCGGCCTGCGGCTATGCCGCATTTTCGCTGATGCCGGAAAATTCCGGTGTGCTGACCATTGAGTTCAAGGTCAACCTCCTGGCGCCCGGCCGGGGCGAACGCTTCCTGTTCCGCGGCTCGGTGACCAAACCCGGCCGCACCATCATTGTCGCCGATGGCCAAGCGTACGCCTTTGCCGCCGATGGCGAGGCCAAGCTGATCGCGACCATGACCGGCACGATGATGACGGTGGTTGGCCGTGACGGGATAGCGGGATGATGGCCACCGTTACGCGAATTGGCGGCAAGGACGTTCTTTTCGTCATGGCGGCGCAAGCGGAATACGGTCCGCATCTGCAGAAACTGTTCACGCCGCTGATGACGGGCGTCGGCCCGGTCGAGGCAGGTGTGCGGCTCGGCGCCGAACTGTCATGGCTGAAGTCTGAGAAGACGCTGCCCGATCTCGTCGTCTCGCTCGGCTCCGCCGGCAGCCGCACACTGGAGCAGACGGAAATCTACCAGGCGGTCTCGGTCAGCTATCGCGACATCGACGCTTCGCCGCTAGGCTTCGAAAAAGGCGCGACGCCGTTCCTCGACCTGCCGGTGACCGTCCCGCTATCATTCAGGATACCGGGCATTAAAGAAGCCAGCCTGTCGACCGGCGGCGCCATCATCACCGGTGCCGCCTATGACGCCATCGCCGCCGACATGGTCGACATGGAAACCTTCGCCTGCCTGCGCGCCTGCCAGTTGTTCGATATCCCGCTTATCGGCCTGCGCGGCATTTCAGACGGTGCAGCCGATCTGCGCCACGTTGGCGACTGGACCGAATATCTGCATGTCATCGACGAGAAGCTGGCGGATGCAGTCGCTCGGCTCGAACAGGCCATCGGCTCCGGCACGCTACACAAGGAGCAGCCTGGGCAAGAGCCGGCAGCGCTCTGAAAGTCGGGCTACGCACCCCATTGCGCCGACTCGTTTCTTTCTCTAAAGGCTCGCCATGACGACAGCCAATCATCCCGATACAGTCCTGATTGTCGATTTCGGCAGCCAGTTTACGCAGCTCATCGCCCGCCGCATCCGCGAGGCTGGCGTGTTTTCCGAGATCGTGCCGTTCCAATCGGCCGAAGCTGCCTTCAAGCGCATCAATCCGAAAGCCGTGATCCTGTCGGGCGGTCCCGCCTCGACATCGGTCATCGGCAGCCCGCGCGCGCCGCAGATCGTCTTCGATGCCGGCGTGCCGGTGCTCGGTATCTGCTACGGTCAGATGGCCATGTGCGTGCAGATGGGCGGCGTCGCCGAAAGCTCTAACCATCGCGAATTCGGCCGCGCCTTCGTCGAGATCGAGAAGGACAGCCCGCTGTTCGAGGGCCTGTGGGCGCCAGGCCAGCGCCACCAGGTGTGGATGAGCCATGGCGACCGCGTCATCTCGCTGCCCAAGGGGTTCGAAGTATTCGGCAAGTCGGAAGGCTCGCCTTTCGCCATCTTCGGCAACGTCGCGCGCAAGATGTACGGCATCATGTTCCACCCGGAAGTTGTGCATACGCCGGATGGCGCCAGGCTGCTGACAAACTTCGTGCACAACATCGCCGGCATCGAAGGCGACTGGACGATGCGCGCCTATCGCGAGCATGCGGTCGAGACAATTCGCAAACAGGTCGGCAAGGGCAAGGTGATCTGCGCGCTGTCGGGCGGCGTGGATTCATCGGTCGCTGCCTTGCTGATCCACGAAGCGGTAGGCGACCAGCTGACCTGCATTCTTGTTGACCATGGCCTTATGCGCAAGGACGAGGCCGCCGGCGTGGTGGCGATGTTCCGCCAGCACTATAATCTGCCGCTGATCCTTGTCGACGCGTCGGAAAAATTCATCTCCGCGCTGGAAGGCGAGTCCGACCCCGAGACGAAGCGCAAGACCATCGGCCGGCTGTTCATCGAGGTGTTCGAGGAAGAGGCCAAGAAACTCGGCGGCGCCGATTTCCTGGCCCAGGGTACGCTCTATCCCGACGTCATCGAAAGCGTCTCCTTCACCGGCGGCCCGTCGGTGACCATCAAGTCGCACCACAATGTCGGCGGCTTGCCGGCGCGCATGAACATGCAACTGGTCGAGCCGCTGCGCGAACTGTTCAAGGACGAGGTGAGGGCACTGGGCAAGGAGCTCGGCCTGCCCGAAAGTTTTATCGGCCGCCATCCGTTCCCTGGACCAGGCCTTGCCATCCGCTGCCCCGGCGGTATCACCCGCGAGAAGCTCGAAATCCTGCGCGAGGCCGACGCCATCTATCTCGACGAGATCCGCAAGGCCGGCCTCTACGACGCCATCTGGCAGGCCTTTGCCGTGCTCTTGCCGGTGCAGACGGTCGGCGTCATGGGCGACGGCCGCACCTACGAATTCGTCTGCGCCCTGCGCGCCGTGACGTCCGTCGACGGCATGACCGCCGACTTCTACCACTACGACATGGCTTTCCTCGGCGCAGCGGCCACCCGCATCATCAACGAAGTCCGCGGCATCAACCGCGTCGTCTACGACGTGACGTCAAAGCCGCCAGGCACCATCGAGTGGGAATGATTCAGACCTACCCAAACGCCGCCGGAAACACGCCATTGTACGCCACAACCATTTGATAACACGTATAAATCCATTCGGAGACAATTAGCGACAATCGGTGCGGAGATTGGATTTGACGGACCGGCTGACGGACCTTCCGCAAATTGCTAGCTCAGATTTTTCGAAGTACCGTCAGATCCAATGAGGCTCTGACGGTGTTTTTTGATGCCTTAAGGCACTGAAGATAAAACGAATGTTCTGCCAAAGAGCCTCGAAATTGTACTGACGGTACTTTTCAGGAGGTAGCGGGGAATGCTGACGGACGTCGCCCTTAAAGCCCTGAACCAAAAGTGAAAATCTACAAGATTGCGGACCGCGACGGCATGTATGTTCGCGTCATGCCTAGTGGCGCGATCTCCTTTCGGCTGGATTACAGGCTCAACGGACGCCGCGAGACGGTCTGTCTTGGCAGGTATGGACGGGACGGAATCTCACTTGCCCTTGCCCGAGAGAAGTGTCTCGACGCGAAGCGCGCTATTGGCGAGGGACGGTCGCCGGCGATACAAGCGCCGAGTTGTGACACCGATCACCGGCCGACTTCAGCGCCGAAATGGCTACCAAACCAAAGCGATGTCCGGGCCGTCAAGGCCTCTTCTATCTCGGCCAAGCCGGCCCGGAGCCCGCATTCAGTCACATCCCTTGAACCTGGGTGCAGAGCTGCTGCATCGAAGCCATTTGAGCAGCCGAGTTCGCGCCCGAACCCGTGCTGGTGCTGGCGGTCGTATCGCCAGCTGTATTCGAGGATCCCGACGTGCCGGTGGTTGTACCCGAACCAGTGCTGTTGCTGGCCGTGGTGTTACTGCCGGTCGAACCAGAGCTGCCTGAAGTGCCGGTGGCTGTGCCAGAGCCGGTGCCGACACTCGCCGTTGTATCACTGCCGGTCGAAGCCGAGCTACCTGACGTGCCGGTCATTGTGCCAGAGCCAGTGCCGTTACTGGCAGTCATTCTCGAGCAGTCGGAGCGAACCTGTGCCTGCTGTTCAGAGCTCAGGGACGACCAGTTCTTGCGGATCTCATCCTGCGACAGAAGTCTTCCCGAATTGGCGTCGCTGAAGAATGAGCCCGAGAGCTTGCTGTCCCAGCCGCTCGGGATACCGCTTTGGCCTGAGCCGGACGTAGAACTCATACCCGACCCGGCCGATGAGCCGGACGTTCCGTTCGTGCCGCTGGATGTTCCCGACGACTGCGCCAAGGCCGCGGTGGCGAGACAGAGAGAGATCGCTGTAGCTGTCAAAATCTTACGTTTCATGTGAGTCTCCTTTGGGGTTCGACGCCGTTGCGGCGTCGAACCCTAATCTCGAGGAAAGGCACTTGTTCCTGTATAGAGTGGAATTCGATGTCATGATCCTTGTGCACCAGCCTTGGTCTCGAATGCGATGCCGGAGCGCTTCAACGACGACTGACGCCTCAGGCGAGAGCTGTCCGCTACTGGGTGTTAGAGGCGATATGCGGAACGCTTCCCGAATAGTTGGGTGCCACCATCGGGTAATTGCGAGGCAGGTTCCATTTGGTTCGGTAATCGTCCGGATTCATGCCCAGTCGGCCAAGGTGCGAACTGCGTCGGGTCTCGGTTAGAGACAGGAGGGTGGCCTTTGCCGCGGCGTATAGCTCGACATGCGGAGCTCGTCTCGACCGCGCACACTCAATATGTTTTACGATGACGCCGCCAGATGTCATATGAGCGAATGCCTTTCCGGCGAAATAAATTGCTCCCAGCAGGTCGACGCTCAGCACCTTCAGCCAGCCCGCTCTAGTGAATGCCTCAATGGTTAAAGATTATCAGGCCGGCGCGTTGTTGACGATTATTACCAACCTGCCGAACGCGTGAGCGCAAGTCGACAGCACCGTGATAGCGGCCTCCCCGGCGCGCCCCTTGTCGAACCGATGCGCGCCTTCTCGACCTTGCCTCCACCCACGTCGGCTCACCCGTGCACCTTCGGTGCCCAACCGCATGGCGATGGCCAGTCCAATGCCGCTTGCAGCACCGGTTACAATGCAGTCTTGTTATCCAGGCGCATCGGGTTCGACCTCTTTCTGGGGAGCAGCAAGTGGTTCAGTCCAGCCTTCAGCGACCCGATCCACGCTCAGCAGGCTGCGCGCATAATCCTGTTGCGCGCGAACAATGGCATCGTCTTGCTGTGAGGGAAGAAAGACCGGCAAAGCAAGGCAGACACTTTGTGTCGCCAACAGCTTGTTCCAGTTCGCGATCAGCGCCTTGAAAGCGCGCCCCACCGCCCTCGGATTTCGGTCGAGGTCATAGAGGCCGAGCGGATTGATCCGTCCGTTGTTCTCCCGAAGCGCACTGTCCCAGTCCACCTGATCCGTCAGCGAGTACCAGGTGAAGCCTACGATGGGGATGCCATCGTTGCGGATCCGCAGCACGTTGGCCCACTCTTTCCACAGCCAATAGACGGCCTCGTCTCCATTGGGGCCTTCGCTGATGTTGGTCTCCGTATGCATTACGGGAAGCCGGTAGCGGTTGAAGTACTGCCGCGTGATCTCGTCATAGCCAAACACCTCGCCGGACCCGGACGTCGTTCCGTCTGCCCAAACCCGATGTTCGTTGGTCTGGTAATAGTCGGTGCCCATCACGCAATGCCTGCGCAGATGGCTCTCCAGGAAGAAACTGTATTCTTCGGCCGTCATCCCGTTTTCGAGAAGATAGCGATAGGTGTGCGCGTCGACGTCATGACCGTAGTTGAGATCAAGCGACAGGAAACGCTCGCTGTTGAACCGTTCCGCTCTGCCGACCGCCTCGGGAGAATCGGCGTGGAAGTATTCCGAGGATTCGCTCTGTATGAAGATGGCGTCCGGCCGCACCTCGAGGATCGCCCGCATGGCAAGCACGTTCGCCTTCACGATGTGCTTGAGGGCGGTGACGAAAGCAGTGTCGCTGCTCAGTTGTTCGTTCCACCATCCCCAGCGAGCCGAAAAGGTGGCGCAGATGAACATCTCATTTATTGGGGTGAAGAGCTGGATCCACGGATAGCGCATCGCGAAATCCCTGGCGTAGTGCTCGAATAGTGTCGGAAAGTCCGGGTTCTGGAAGTTGCCAACCCAGTCCGGCACGCCAAAATGGCAAAGGTCGACGATCGGAAGAATGTCTTTCGCCTTCAGGTCCGCGAAGGTCTCATCGGCGAATGCCCAATCATAACGTCCATCACCCAGCCACGTTTTGTGGATGGGAGGTCCGTAGCGGAGGAAATGCACCCCGAGATCCTGGACCAGTTCGAAGTCGGTGCGCCATCGTTCGTAGAAGCGGCATTTTTCCATTTCGTCGACGCGCTCCCGGCCTTGTCGAATGGTGGGGGTGCTGTTCTCGATGCCGGTGGCAAACATGAACGTGAACATTGATGGTCCTTAGCCAAGGCGGAGATGCCCGCGCTTGGTCAAACGTTCAGTGCTCGACGCAGTTCCTGCAAGACTGCTTGTCAAGTTCGGTGGGCGCCTGACAACCACGTGCCTGCAAGTGCTATTCACAGTCGGTTGACCGTTCGTTGCGAAAGGCAACGGCACATGGCGGAAAAGCCTTCGAACCGGCTTTTTGCCAAAGCCGGAGAATGGCTGGTCGAGAAGGTTCGGCGGCGATTTCTCCAGCCTCACCCGGCCATTCGGAAAGATGGCGCTACGCTCGTGATCGTGAGCAGGGGCCACCCAGGCATAGGCGGGTCGAGATTGGCGGAATTCTATCCCACGGTTCAAGCGAGCAGCTTGCGCCGAATATGATCGGACTATGCTGGACGGAGAGGTCGGCTTCGGGCCAGCCCAGTTGGCGTCAAACGGGTCTTTGCGAGTCAAGGCGGTATGGTAGTTATCCACGTTTGCAAACTGCAAACGGACGTTCCGCTGCCGGCCCATTTGAGCCATTCACTGGGAGGCAGACCCGGGGTACATCACCGATATTCTCGAAGCCAATAGTTAGTCTCGTTCATCGTCCTTTGGTTCGACAGACCCATACGAGAGATACGAGAGATATGGACCGGCGACCATCCGCTGTATTGATCTCCTGTAGAAAACAGTGACCCTCAGAGACTAGCATGATCGTTATTTGTCATGCGTTACGAAGCTGTTCGCCCAATTGATTCAAGAAGCTGATCCAGCCACTCGCTGACCGCATTTTATCTTCTGCCGAACGGCAGCAACGCGCCTGAATCCTGCCTCCGGATCAATGTTCGCGTACGCAAAAACGGCCGCTCGCGAACATACATTGACAAGTCCAGTTCCGAATAATAAGTTCGGTCATAGAACGAATTAACCGGAGTTCAATGTGACTGACCTGCCGCGCATATCCCGTCAGTTCTCACAGCGCTCCGTGATGGAAGCGATCGTCCAGGGCGGGCCGATCTCCCGCGCCTCGATCGCCAAGCTGACGGGCCTGTCCAAGCAGACCATCTCCGAAATCATGCGCGGGCTCGAGCAGGAGGGCTGGGTCCAGGAAACCGGCCGCACCAGCGGCCATGTCGGGCGCACCGCTGTCACCTACGAACTGGTCCACGACGCAGCCTATATCATCGCCGTCGACCTTGGCGGTACCAAGGTGCGGGTCGCGCTGACCGACCTTGCCTGCCAGATCTTTGCCGAAGCCGCCACACCGACGGATCCGCGCGGCGGCCAGTTCGTCGTCGATCAGATTGCAGCGCTGGCCTTCGATGCCGCGGCCAGACAGCACGTCGCGCGCAAGAAGATACGCCTGGCCGTCATCGGCGCGCCTGGCGCTCCTGACCCGGCCACCGGCCGCATTCTAATGGCGCCGAACATTGCCGGCTTCGACACAATGAATGTGCTGGATGCCTTCGAAGAAGCGCTCGGCGTCGCGGTGATGATCGAGAACGACGTCAATCTCGCGGTGCTTGGCGAGAACTGGCTCGGCCAAGGCCAGGGCATCGACAATCTCGCCTACATCGCGCTCGGCACCGGTATCGGCAGCGGGCTGATGCTGGGCGGCCATCTGGTGCGGGGTGCTGGGCACGCCGCCGGCGAGATCGGTTTTATGCCGATCGGCGCCGATCCCTTCGCCGAGCAATCACTGCGCACCGGCGCATTCGAACGCGCGGTGGCCACCCACGCCATGACCGATCGCTACCACGCCCTCACCGGCAGGCAGGTCTCGGTGCCGGCAATATTCGAGAATGCCGCGCTTGGCGACAAGGACGCGCTCACCGTGCTCGACGAAACTGCCCGCCATCTGGCGCAAGGCGTTGCGGCAATCGCGGCGATCGCCAATCCAGAAAAGTTTATCCTCGGCGGCTCGATTGGGTTGCGGCCCGAAATCCTGTCCAGGGTGCAGGCGCTTCTGCCGCTATGCTTCCCCTATCCGGTCAGGGTCGAGGCGAGCGAACTCGGCGCACGCGCAGCCCTCATCGGCGCGGCGGCAATCGGCCTTGGCCAATTGCACAACACGCTGTTCGGCGTCGACGCGCCTGATGGCCGGATTTCGCTGCCGCCTGCCCAGGCCGCCGCGCTGAAGGAAGCCGCGATATGACTCGCAATATTACCGCCCGCCTGCAGGCAGCGCTCGACCGTGACGACGCACTAACGCTGTTTCGCGGCGCCATCGGCCGAGAGAGCATCACCGGCAACGAAGCCAACTTCGTCGACTTCCTCGAAGCCAGGATGCGCGACCTTGACCTCAGCGGCCTGACCAGGACGGAATTCCTTCCTGGGCGGCCCAACATCTGGGGCGAGCGCAAGGGGGCCGACCAGGGAAAGCGCCTGCTGTTCATCGGCCATACCGACACCGTCCATGTCGACGGCTGGCGCGAGCATTGGGCAGGCACCGAGCGTGAGGATCCGTTCGCCGCCCCGATCATTGATGGTGCTGTCTGGGGCCGCGGCTCAGGCGACCTCAAGGCCGGCATCACTGCTTCGCTTGCTGCACTCGCGCTGCTCGAAAAGGCCGGCATTCGCCTCAAGGGGGACGTCGCCTTCGCTTTCGTCGGCGACGAGGAGAGCGGCCAGCCCGGCACCGGCATTTCCGCCGGGATCAAGCACTTCGTCGGACGCATCGAGGCCGGCGAGATCACAGCACCCGATTTCACCGTCTATGTCGAGCCGACCCGCCTGGCCGTCTATGCGGCGCAGATCGGCTTCTTCATCACCGATATCTCGATTACCGGCAAATCCGCCTATTTCGGTGTGCCAGAACTCGGCAAGGATGCGCTCCGTGCAAGCCATGCCGCGATGACGGCGCTTTGGAAGCATTCGGATGAGGTCGCCGCGCGCGCCGAGCACAAACTGGTCGGGCGCGGCTTCCTGCTTATCACTGGGCTTGCCGGCGGCGGCTACATTGCCGTTCCCGAGCGCTGCACGCTCTCGCTGATCCGCAAGCTGTTGCCTGGCGAGGACCTCGACACCGCCGCCGCCGAGATCGAGGCTGCCGTGCGCGGCGCGATCGCCGATCCGGATATTTCGGTAGAGTTCGCCTACCCCGCCGGCCGCGACCACAGGCTGGGCGGCACCGCTGCCGAGATCGGCGAAACGCGGGCGGAAGTCGCCATGCTGTCCGACGCGATGGCTGGCGCAATGAGCGGACGCGGCGTCATCGAGGGCGCACCGTTCTGGTCGGAGTCCCCCTTCATCATCAATCAGCTCGGTATTCCTGCCGTCTATTGCGCGCCCGGCGACATCAGGAATTGCCACACATTCGAGGAGCACGTGGATGTCGAGGAATATTTCGCCGGCATAGTCGGCTTCGCCGCCTTCATGGCCCGCTACTGCGGCGTGGCCGACTGAACCACCAACGAAGCAAAATGGGAGAACTGACATGCCGATGAAGACACTGATCGCCGCCGCCTTTGCCGGCGGATTGATGCTTGCCGCCAACCCAGCTTTCGCACAGACGGTCGGCCCGCAGGGCGAGAGCGCCACGCCGAGCGCCGACGTGATCCTAAGCGATGCCGACATCGCCGCGCTCAAGGACAAGGGCTACAAGGCTGCCTTGCTCTGGCACACCTCGTCCGATTTCACCAATGCGGTAACCGCCGGCGCCACCGACGAATTCGCCCGCGCCGGCATCACCATTGCGGTCAAAACGGATGCCCAGTTCGACTCCGCCCGCCAGCGCAGCGACATCGAGACGGCGTTGGCCGCCAAGCCCAACGTCATCTTGGCGCTGCCGCTCGACCCGGTCACCTCGGCAGAAGCCTTCCGCCAGGCGGTCAAGGACGGCACCAAGTTGGTGTTCCTGTCCAACTTGCCCAAGGGCTACAAGCAGGGCACCGATTACGCTTCGATCGTGACTGACGATCTATTCCAGATGGGCAAGCAGGCTGCGGACGCGATGGCCAAGGCGATCGGCGGCAAGGGCAAGGTCGGCTACATTTTCCACGACGCTGCCTACTACGTCACCAACCAGCGCGACCAAGCCTTCAAGACCACCATCGAGAAGGTGTATCCCGACATCAAGATCGTCGCCGAACAGGGCATATCCGACCCGGCCCGCGCCGAGGAACTGGCCAACGCGATGCTTTTGCAGCATCCCGATCTCGACGGCATCTACGTGACCTGGGCCGAGCCGGCCGACGGCGTGCTGTCGGCGCTACGCGGCGCCGGCAACGCCAGGACCAAGATCGTCACGCTCGACCTCGCCGAGCCGGTCGCGCTCGACATGGTCAAGGGCGGCAATGTCGCAGCCCTCGTCGCCGACAAGGCCTATGAACTCGGCCGCGCCATGGCTGCTTCCGGCATGAAGTCGCTGCTTGGTCAGCCGACACCGGCCTTCGTCGTCGCCCCGGCTCTGACCGTCACCAAGGAGAATGTCGCGCAGGGCTGGAAGGACTCGCTCAACCGCGACGCGCCGCAGCCGGTGCTCGACGCGGCCAAGTAGGCTCTCGCTCCGGCGCGGCACGCCGCACCGGAGCTTTTCTCGACACAACAAAAAGGGAACCGGGACATGCGCAAAGGATCTGTAATCATAACGACAGTGGCGAGCCTGCTAGCCATGCACGCCTTCGCCGCTGAAGGCGTCACCACAGGACCGAATGGTGAAAAGCCGGTGCCGGCGAGCAGTCTTACGCTGACGCCAGCCGAAGAGCAGCAGATCAAGGACGGCAAGTTCACCGCCGCCCTCGTCTGGCACGAGATGAGCGAATACACCAACGCCGTCAACGCCGGCGCCCATGACGAATTCAAGCGCCTCGGCATCGAGGTGGTGGCGCAGACCGATGCCGGTTTCGACGCCGCGCGACAGAAAGCCGATATCGAGACGGTGATGGCCAAAAAGCCGTCGATCATCCTGTCGCTTCCCGTCGATCCGGCGACCGCAGCTTCGGTCTACAATCCGGCACGCCAGGCCGGCGTCAAGCTCGGCTTCGTCGACAATTCCCCGGCCGGCTACAAGCAGGGCAGGGACTATGTCACCATCGTCTCCGACGATCTCTTCCAGATGGGCAACAAGGCCGGCATCGCCATGGCCGAGGCGCTCGGCAAGAAAGGCAAGGTCGGCTACATCTTCCACGATGCCGACTTCTACGTCACCAACCAGCGCGACCAGGCCTTCAAGAAGACCATCGAGCAGGACTATCCCGATATGAAGATCGAGGCCGAGGCCGGCATGGCCGACCCGGCGCGCAGCGAAGACATCGCCCAGGCGATGATCACCCAGCATCCGGACCTGGACGGCATCTATGTCACCTGGGCCGAACCGGCGCTGAGCGTGCTTTCGGCCTTGCGCGGCGCCGGCAACACGCACACCAAGATTGTCACGCTCGACCTCAACGAGCCTGCCGCGCTCGACATGGTCAAGGGCGGCAACATCGCGGCCCTCGTCGCCGACGAGGCCTACAGCATCGGCGTGACGCTGGCGCGCGCCTCGGCAGGTTCGCTGGTCGGCAAGAAGGCCGAACCATTCTATGCCGTAGATTCCATCGCAGTCACCAAGGACACGGTGAAGGACGGTTGGAAGAAGTCCCTCAACAGGGACGTACCGGCGGCCATCGCGGACGCGGTGAAATAGGCTCGAGGCGAAGCGCTCACCACCGGAGGAATAAAATGTCCAGTGCCAACACCAGCGCCGGTAGCAGCTTCGCCAGCCGCTTCAATCTGCAGCAATATGTCGTCTACCTCGGTTTCCTGGCGATCTTCCTGTTCTTCGCCATTGTGCTGAGGGACAGCGGCTTCCTCACCGTCCGAAACTTATCGAACATCGTGTTGCAGACGACGCCGGTGACGATCATGGCCATCGGCCTGGTCTTCGTCATGTCGGCCGGCGAAATAGATTTGTCGATCGGCTCGATCGTGGCGGTGGCGGCCCTTGCAGCCGCCGTCACCATCAACGCGTACGGCATGCCGGCAGGGATAGTCGCCGGCCTCGGCGCCGGCCTGCTGATCGGCGTCATCAACGGCGTGCTGGTGGCGTATGTCAGGCTGCCCTCCTTCCTGGTGACGCTGGCGACGCTCGGCCTGTTCGCCGGCGTTTCGCGTTCGATGACAGACCTTCGCTCGATCTCGGTGACCAACGAAGCGTTCACCGGCTTCTTCGGTTCCGGCTCGCTGCTCGGTGTCCCCTCACTCGTCTGGTGGTCGGTGATTGCCGTGGCCATCGGCCACCTGGTGTTCCGCGAAACCCGTTTCGGCGCGCATGTGCTGGCGACCGGCGACAATGCCCGCGCCGCAAGCGTATCGGGCATCAGCGTGCCCAGGATCAGGCTCGCCGTGCTGACCATCAGCGGCGGGCTCGCCGGTCTTGCCGGCTTGCTCTATGCCGGTCGCCTGCAGGCGGCGAAATATACTCTCGGCGAAACCGACCTGATGACGGTCATCGCCGCCGTCATCGTCGGCGGCACGCTGCTCAATGGCGGCAAGGGCTCCGTGGTCGGCGCGCTGGTCGGCTCGTTGATGATGGGCATGCTCAACAACGGCCTGATCCTGATGGGCCTGTCGGTCTCCGACCAGATGATCGTGCGCGGCCTCATCATCCTGACCGCAGTCGCCGTGTCGCTGCGCGAAAAGAACCGCTGAAGGAAGCCATCCATGTTTCTCGACATTTTGCGCCGCCGCAACCCCGCCTTCATCGAATCAGCTATCCGGTTGCACCAGCAAGGTAAGCTGCCGGCCAATGCTTATGTGCTCGATCTCGACACGGTTGAGGCCAATGCGCGGGTTCTCAAGAGCGAGGCCAACCGCAACGGCCTGAAGATCTTCGCCATGACCAAGCAGGTCGGCCGCTCCTCGTCGTTCTGCCGGGCTGTGATGCGCGGCGGCATTGACCGCGCGGTCGCCGTCGACATGGCTTGCGCCCGCGCCACCCACAAGGCAGGCATGAAGCTTGGCCATCTCGGCCATCTCCAGCAGGTCGCAAAATTCGAAGCGGCGGCTGCGGCGAAAACCTTCAAGCCGGACTACTGGACCGTGTTCAATGATACCAAGGCTGGGGAAGCGGCAACAGGCGCCAAGGCGGCCGGCTATGTGCAGCATCTGCTGGCCCGCATCGCCGCCGAAGGCGATATCTTCTATCGCGGCCATGAAGGCGGTTTCAATGCCGCCGACATTATCGATGTCGCCGACCGGCTGGATGCCGTCGAAGGCGGCCGTTTCGCCGGCATCACCACTTTCCCTGCTCTGCTGTTCGACCATGCTTCGCGAAAAGTGCTGCCGACCCCCAATCTGGCGACGCTCGCGAAAGCTGCGGAAGCGCTGGCTAAGGCAGGCCGCAAGGACATTGAGATCAACGCGCCGGGCACCACGTCGAGCGTTATGCTGGCGGCACTCGCCGAGGCCGGCGCGACGCAGTGCGAGCCCGGCAATGGACTACATGGCACCACCGCGCTGCATGTCATGGAAGATTTGCCGGAGCTGCCGGCGGTGCTCTATCTCGCCGAGGTCTCGCATCTCTCCGGCGGCAAGGCCTATTGCCTTGGCGGCGGCTTCTACATCGATCCGATCTTCCCCGACTACGACGTCAAGGCGATCGTCTCGGCTGAACCGACAACGGCAGGCTCGGCACTGCGCAGCGTCGAGGTGCCGCCGCCCTCGGCGATCGACTATTACGCCATGATCGATGCCGCCGGCGCGAACGCGCCGAAGCCTGGCGACAGCGCCGTGTTCGGCTTCCGTGGCCAGGCCTTCGTCACCCGCGCCCATATTGTCGGCGTGTCGGGCATTTCGACGGACAATCCGAAAGTGGAAACCATCGAGAACGGCTTCGGTGAACCCTATGCCTGGCCAGTCTAGGAGAAACACATGACGGTGAGCGCGCCCATCCTTCAGCTGCACGACATTCGCAAGAATTTCGGCGGCATCACCGCGATCGAGAGTTTTTCGCTCGAGGTTTTCCCGGGCGAGATCGTTGCACTCGTCGGCGACAACGGCGCCGGAAAGTCGACGCTGGTCAAGATCGTCTCGGGGGTCCACCCGCCCTCGTCCGGCACCATCGTCATCGAAGGAAAACCGGTGACGATGTCGAATGCCACCATGGGGCGCGCGCACGGCATCGAGGTCGTCTACCAGGACCTGGCGCTGGCCGACCAGCAGACGGTCTACATGAACATGTTCCTCGGCCGCGAGCCGCTGAACCGCCTCGGTTTGCTCGACCGCCGCCGCATGATCGACGAGACCGAGAAACTGGTGAAGGAACTGGACGTGCGCATCCCCTCCGCCCACGCCACTATCCGCGATCTCTCCGGCGGCCAGCGCCAGGGCGTTGCGATCGCGCGCGCCACGCATTGGGCAAGCAAGCTGATCCTGCTGGATGAGCCGACGGCGGCGCTGGGCGTTGCCGAAACCGCCCGGGTGGAGGCTATCGTCCAGTCGCTGAAGCAGCGCAATGTCGGCATCCTGATCATCAGCCACAGCCTCGACCAGGTCTTCAAGCTCTCCGACCGCATCTGTGTTCTCAGGCGTGGCAAGCAGATTGGAATTCGCGAGACCGCGAAGACCGATAAGAACGAGATCATTGCCATGATCACCGGCCTGCAGCAGCAATAGCAGGAACCTCTCTGAGAGCCCCCGCCCGAGATCCGGATGTTGTCGGCAATCACGCGATCGATCAGCTTGTGCCGCGTGGTGATCGCCATCGGCCCGTCCTGGTCGTAGCTGCCTTGCCACTCCGGATGCGGCGCCAGCAGCGCTGGCACATATATCGTGTCGGCCGAAATCATGCGCTGTTCCTTGCCGTAGTTTGCGAGGTAGACCGAGTGGCCGGGCGTGTGGCCGGCGCAGCGATGATCTGGAAGCCGGGCGCGACTTCGGCGCCGTCATGGATGCTGCTGGAACTGCTGCGTCTGGTGAAGCTGCCTGCATCGCCTGAATTTCTCCAGGCGTATCCGCACCAGCTTTCTGGCGGCCAACAGCAGCGCGTTGGCATCGCTGTCCCAGTCTCGATTTGATAGGACCTATGCAATGTATGGCGGCGCCGACATCACCGTGCCGCCCGGCGGAGTCAAGCTGTCCGGTTTCGGTCGCGACAAGTCGCTGCATGCGCTGGACAGATACACCGTCTCAAAACAGCCTGGATTTCTCTCGGCTGCCCGTTTTTCGCTAAGCGCTGCCGAGGATGAAATCGGCGCAGCGGTCGGCGATCATGATCACCGGCGCGTTGGTTTTGCCGCTGATGAGACGCGGCATGATCGAGGCGTCGCAGATGCGTAGGCGCGGCACGCCGCGCACGCGCAATTGCGGGTCGACCACCGCCTGGTCATCGCTGCCCATCCGGCAGGTGCCGCAGGGGTGATAGACCGTTTTGGCGTGTTCGAGGATGTGGTCTGTTATGGACTGATCGGAAAAGTCGGCGGCCCCGCCCAGCGACAGCTCCTCGGCGATCACCGCCTGCAGGGCCGGCTGACGCAGGATGGTGCGGGCGATCTTCATGCCGGCGAGCAGCAGGGCAACACCAAGATGCGACGGCAGGCTTTCCCTACGAAACCCGCTTCGAGGATCTGGAATATCTCACCACCGGTCGCACCGATCTGGTTTCGGTTCTTACCAACAATGCCTACCTCCATTCCCATTCCTCATTCTTTTGTCTTCCTGCTTGTCCTGGCGGCGGTGATGTTGGTCGTTCTGCACCGTACCGCCTTCGGACTATACCTCTACGCCGTCGGCAAAAATGAAGAGGCCGCGCGGTTTTCGGGAATCCGTACCGGCCGGGTTATCATCTGCGCCTATGTGATCTGCGCCGGGCTGACGGCGCTGTCATCCATCTTTCTCGCAATGTACACACGCTCGATCCTGCCAAGCTCGCACGGCAATTTCTACGAGCTCTACGCGATCGCCGCCGCCGTCCTTGGAGGGTTCTCGTTGCGGGGCGGGGAAGGCTCAATCATTGGTGTGGTGCTTGGAACGATCTTGCTGCAGGTGCTTCAGAACCTTGTCAATCTTCTAGGCATTCCCTCCTCACTCAACTTTGCCGTGAGTGGATCGGTGATCCTGATCGGGGTACTGGCCGACCAGGAATACACAGAGTTTCGAAAGCGCCGCGAATTGATGCGGGGCCGGCTCGCAACCGCCGAAGGTAGGCTGTGATGCCCGAGCCGGTGAAATAGATTGTTCACGGCAGTTGCGATCGCCGACCGGTTGGCTGCTTGCGCCCGGGGGGCAGCCGAAGGCCGGGATCTAAAACGCCGCAATATTGCCTCTCAAGCGGCTCCTGCTTCGAAGGCAGTCGCCGCAATGTCGCTGCAGTCGGCTCATGATGTGCCGAGTTTCGATCTCGCATGGCGATGTAACTTATGCGATCAGCCCGTACTGCCGTGCCTTGTTGCGCAAGAACGGCAGACCGTTGCCCATTACAACCGCTTCACTCTCGGCCACCGGACGCCACACGCTGAGGCCAAACGCCAGACGCGGATCCATGTTGATGAAGCTCTCCATCGCGAGCCCGCCCTTGAAGCCGATCGCGGCCAGCGTTGCGAACGTCTCATCCCAATTGCAATTGCCCTCGCCTGGGGTGCCGCGATCAGACTCGGAGAGGTGGATATATTTGAGGTAATCGCGGGCGACGATAATACCGTTGCCCATACCTTTCTCCTCTATGTTCATGTGATAGGTATCAAGGTGCACGAACATATTGTCGGCGCCGACTCTCTCGATTAGTGCCACCGCCTGAGCCGCGGTGTTGATGATGTGGTTCTCGTAGCGGTTCACGGCTTCAACACCGAGTTCGATGCCGCGAGACTTGGCTTGCGCGGCGGCGGACGTCATCACTTTCGCAATGTTATCAAGTTCGTCCTGCGTAGGTGGCACGCCAGTACGCTCGCCGATGCCGCCATAAATTACGCCGCATAGCGCCTGGGCTCCGATGTCGGCCGTCTTGCCGATAGCCACCTTGAGAAAGTCAATCGCCTCCTGTGGGTGGCGCGATGCCCACGCATATTCGGGCAACCCTAGCGAGCACACCGCCTGCATGCCATTTGCCGCCAGCAGCTTGCGGGTGTGATCGGCATCGCAAGAAAATGGATCGGCCAGCGAAATTTCAATGAAATCGAGATCGTATTTTTTCACCGCCGCTACAGTGTGCTCGGCGCCCTCTACGGACCAACCACTCGTCCACATGCTCGTATGAACGCCAAAACCCTTCATCGTGTTATCCTCATGAAATTGAGCTGCCCGGCAGCCCACCGCAAGATCATGACGCCGATCAGCATGATGCCCCAAATGGCTGTGGCCAGGTGCTGGCTGGCGCCCAAGAGATTCAGTCCCGAAGAAAGCAACTGCAAAACGATGAGGGCTAGGAAGACCGAAACGACCTTGCCGAAGCCGCCAAACGGATTCACCCCGCCCAAAAAGCAGGCAAGCACCGTAATCAGCACATAGGACTCGCCATGGCCGACACGGACGGAATTGAATCGTGCCATCATGATAATGCCGGCCAACGCACACATGGCGCCAGACAGCGCGTAGATCAGAATGATCACGCGTCGCGTCGAGATGCCGGAATAGCGCGTCGCCTCGATGTTGGAGCCGACCATATAGTTTGAAAAGCCAAGCCTGGTTCGGGTCATCAAGACATGCCAGACGATGACTGCGCCGAGCAGTATCAGCAGCGGGACAGGAATGCCGACGATGCTGCCGTGGCCCAGGGGCTGGATGAATTCGGGAAAGCCCGAAATATCGGCGCCGCGGGTCAGAAACTCGCCAAGGCCGCGCAGGAAAATCATCACCGAGAGCGAAACGAGGATGGGGTGCGCGCCGGTATAGGCTATCACCGGGCCCATGACCAAGCCGCTTGCCGTGCCAACGCCGACCGCAAGAACGGAACCGAGTAGAAAGGCATAGATGCTTGCGTCCGGTCCTCCGTTGGCCTGAAGAACCCAGGCGAGCGTGAGGCCACAGAGATTGGCCGTGAACGTCACGGCGAGATTGATGCCGCCCGAGATGATCGGCATCAACATCGCGAGCGTAAGCAGTCCAAGTTCAGGCAACTGGAAGGCCACCGATTCAAAGGTAGCTTTGGACAGGAATCGCGGCGAGAGAGATCCGAAGAATGCAATCACCAAAATCAATGCCAGCAAAAGTCCGATATTCTCGGCGCCCAACGTGCCGGCAAGACGGCGCAAGAATCCGTGCCGTAGCGCTCCAGTTTCGAGCACGCGCTGCGTCATGTACCCATCCTCTGCCGCAAGCCCGCGAGGATATGCCCGAGCGGCGCGTTGGACAGCGTGATGGCAATCAAGATGATCGCCCCGACGATCATCTTGAAAGCATAGGGAGAGATGCCGAGGAGGTTCAGCCCGTTTTGCGTCACCGACACAAGAAACACGCCAAGGATGCAACCGAGCACGGTGCCGCGCCCGCCACCCAGCCTGGCACCGCCAAGGACAACAGCTGCCAGCACGTCCAGCTCGCGCCCCACCAATGCGTTGGGCACGACTTCCTGGGAATAGTGCACCTGCACAAGTCCCGCGATCCCGGCCATCAAACCAAGCCAGCCGAAGGCAATGAAGTGCATCGCCGCGATGTTGATACCGAGGCGACGGGCGCCCTCCGGGTTATCGCCAAAAGCGTATAGCTGCCGTCCCGTGGTGGTATACCGGATAAGCCCCCAGGTGGCGGCGACGCAGACCGCCATGATCGCAACCGGCAGTGTTAGCTCGGCCCAATTGCCATTCGCCTGTTGGAACTCGAAAAGCACAGTGCGATGCGTCCACCATGCAGGCAGATTGTAGATCGATACACCGTGCGTGAAGAACATCAGAAGGCCGAAAAAAATATTGAAGGTGGCGATGGTGACAACGATTGAAATGATCTGGAAATAGTAGATGAGGCCGGCGTTCACCGCACCCAGGGCGATCCCGACAATTGCCGCCAAGGTGAGGCCGATGAACCAATCACCACCTCCCATTTGGGCTAGAGCCAGCGCCACAACGTATTGAACCACTGACGCGGCCACAGCGAAGGAGATGTCGATGCCCCCAGCGATCAACACCACCAGCAGCCCAACCGCGAAGATCAGATTTGTCGAGCTTGTGTTGAGCAGATTGAAGAGATTGGCAATGGTGAAGAATTTGTCGCTCGCAACGGAGAGACCTGCGCTCATGATGAGAAGAACCACAACGAGCCATGTCTCGGTGGGATGAGCCCGGAAGAGCTTGCCGCGGTTACGCATAGACGGCAGCTTCCAGGTCGCCGAGCGGGATGGCGTGCGGATCGTATTCGGCGACTATCTTGCCCGCAGCCATATGAAGGATACGATCGGCGTTGAAATAGACCTCCGGCACTTCATCGGATATCAGCAGGATCGCCAGGCCTTCGGCAGCGAGCTTGGCGACAATCTCGAAGATGCCGGCCCGCGCGCCAACGTCCACCCCCACGGTTGGCGAATCAAGAATGATCAGTTTCAGGCCGACCGCCAGCCATTTGGCGATGGCCACCCTTTGCTGGTTGCCGCCCGAGAGCGTGGAAATCGCATCGGTCTGCCGCCCGACTTTTATCGCCAATTCCTCGATCCAATGATTGACGAGCGCGTCCTTCTTCTCCGAGGAGATCAGCCCTCGATCAAGGATCTTGTCGAGCACCGGGATAACGGCGTTGTCGGCGATGGACTGAGCTTGTATGAGACCAAGGGACAAGCGGTCTTCGGAGAGATATCCAATACCCGCGCGGATTGCGTCGCGGTTGGAGTTCAGATGAAGAACCGTCCCGTTGAGTGCGATGCTGCCGTGGTCTGGGCGCAGCATGCCGAAAATAGAAAGCGCGAGTTCTGTGCGACCGGCGCCGAGTAGCCCGGTCAGGCCAAGCGTTTCACCGCGCCGTATTGTCAGCGAAACGTCGTCATAGTCGCCTGCGCGGGTCAATCGATCGATCTTCAACACGACGGGTGATCCACTAAGGTTTCTCGTGCTCACGGTTTGGTCGAACGTCTTGCCGGTCATCAGTTCGGTGAGGCGTGATTGGGTCATTCCGGCGGTCGGGAACACCCCAACGACCTTACCGTCGCGCAGAACGGTGACGCGACTTGAGATCTCCAGAACTTCTGCAAGGCGATGGCTGACGAAGACGATGGCCATGCCTTCATTCGAGAGTGTTCGAACGATCGCGAGCAACCGGTCTGTTTCCGATTGAGTAAGCGACGATGTGGGCTCGTCCATGAAAATAACCTTCGCATCGCCGGCGAGCGCCCGGGCGATGGCGACGATCTGACGTTGGGCGATTGCAAAGCTACGCAGAGGCGCGTCGACATCGAGGTCGGCGCCAAGCCGCGCCAACAGCCCTCGCGCCACCTCGCGAATGCGCGAATGATCGACGAGCCGAGGCATTTTGCCGAGGACAGTTCTGATCCCGATATTTTCCGCGACTGTCATTTCAGGAAACAGTGCGAGGTCCTGCCAGATGACTTCCACCCCGGCGCTGCGCGCCGCAGCCGGCGACATGATGTCGACAGACTTTCCGGCGATCGACATGTTTGCGCCGGCTAGCGGCTGACAAACGCCGGTGATTACCTTGATCAGGGTGCTCTTGCCGCTGCCGTTCTCACCGGCGATGCATTGCACTTCACCCGGGAGAACCTCGAAGGCGACATCCTGGAGGGCTCTAACGCCACCAAATGTGACGCTTATGTTGCTAAACGACAGAACCGATGGGAGGTCCTGCGTCGTAGACGCGACGAGGTTCACGGCGGGCCCTTCTGAAATGACAAGGATGGGGCGTGCCGGGATTGATCTGCCACCCCGGCACGCCAGCCATGGTCCGCCATCTAAAGCCCTAGGGCTGCAAGACCATCGACCGTTTCGACCGTGATAGGCTGCACAGCGTCCACGATGATGGTGCCGGTTTTGAAGTCAGGATGAACGACACCCAGACCTTCGATCGTCATGCCGTCGGTGATTTCACCGCCGCCCGCCAGAAAATCAGCCATTGTTACGAATACTTTGCCCGCTTCCAGAGGATTCCACATGTAGCCGCCGTCAATAATGCCGGACTTGAGCATTGCGCTGCCTTGGCTAGGCGAGAATGAACCGACAAGAACCACCTTGTCACCAAGCTTCTGCTCCTCGATCGCGCGTCCGGCGCCGATCGGTCCCTGACTGCCGAACGTCAGGAAGCCGCCGAGGTCAGGATTGGCGGCAAGCACATCCAGAGCCGTCTTTCGGCTGTCATCGGCGCTCTCGGCGACGCCATATCTGTCGCCAACCATCTGCATGTCGGGAAAGTTCTTCTTCAGGTAGGCGATTGCAGCATCGGCCCAGGCATTGTGTGCGGGCACGGTAAGAGAGCCCACGTACACGACGTACTTGCCTTTGCCGCCCATTTTCTCGGCAAATAGTTTGGCATGGGCCTCACCGAAACCAACGGCCGAGACCATTTCGAAGTCCCAATCAGCGTTCACCTGGTCCGGCGATTCATGGGTTATGACCTTGATGCCCGTGTCGCGCGCCTTTTTTAGAACCGGCTCGAGAACGTTTGCATCATTCGGCACGACGCCAATTACGCTGACGCCCTGAGCTATCAGGTCTTCGATCGCGCGGACCTGAAGTGCCGGGTCGGCGCTGGTCGGCCCGACCATGAAGCCGTCGTCGCCAAGCTCTTTCGACTTTTCCTTTATTCCCGTTTCCATGGCATTGAACCAGGGAATGCCGCCGATCTTCACGACGACTCCAACCTTGACGTCCTTCGCCAGCGCAGCATTCATTGTGGCGACCGAAAGGGCTGCGCCGAACGCTGCCGCGAGTATAGTTTTTGCTAACATTTAATTCCTCCCTGATTGACGAGTTTTTGGGTTGCCTATTGCCCATGTCGGCTTTGTTTGGCCCACCCCTTTGTGCCCGACGGCATTGACGCACTCGGCGCCGCATTCCTCCCAGAACGCGCCATAAAAGACTTTGAATGCCGGCCGGTCAAGGTGCTAAATAGATTTAGCAAGGCGGTCACGCCACCGGCGTCTAAAAACATTTGTCGATTGATGTAAACGATCCGCCCTTTCGCACTCAGGCTGCACCCGTGGAAACGACATGCGATCCCCCGCCAGCCTTGGGTGGAGGCGGTGCTACCCAGATCCGAGTGCTGATGAACGGAGTTGAACTTCTGCAACGATGTCTTGCGACAAAGAATTGCTAGTGGTCGATGCTCGATTTGGATGCCGAATCCCAATCTTCTTGGGCGCCGTCATGCTCTCCGGTTCGCCCAAAGCTGGTCGGTACGGTCACCAGCGGAAAGTGGTCTATCGAATAATTCTCCAGAAGCGAAAATCCTTCAGCAATCATCACCTCGACATTCTGTCGGACCATGGTCACATCGAAGGGCAAATGCGCCGCGAATGGATCCCAGTCGAAGCTTCCGACAACAACCCGTCCAAGCTCACTTGAGGCTAGCGTCGAAGTGAACCGCAACGTTCCTTCAAGAGCGGTCACGCCGTTGACGAACATACCTGAGGGCAGATGCCCAAGCTGAGCGTATCGTGCAGCGAGAGACCGAGCAGCGTTGGTCGGTGCGTATCCGCAGCAGTCAATCGTGCCCGGGCCCGTAACAATCCCATGCGCTGCCAGCGCATCGTGAAAACCCAGCAAACGGCTACGTGTTGCGTCATCATCGCTGACCCCGCCAAAGAAGAAGAGATCTTCGGTGGAGCCCCCTCGTTCTTTCAATTTCTGAACAATGATCTCTGTGAGCGCCTTGGCGCCCCCGTAGTTGTCAGAAACAACTGAGGGAGCCCGGCGGCCTGGCAGATCGATGTTGATGCACCGGACGCCCGCTGCCCGGCACAGATCATTCAGCGGATCGGGGTCACGAACGCCCGCAAGGAAGAGAAATTCCACCTGCTGGGCCAGCAGGGTTTCCGTCACACTCAACTCGTTATCAGGATTGCGATGGGTGCTGACGACGATCGGGCACAAGCGGTGGACGCGGGATTCCGCTTCAAAGGCTTCGGCCAATCCGGCGAAGAAGCGATTGCGGTAATGTGGCAAGATCATTCCAGCGAGCCCGGATCGGGAAAGCCGCAATCCTCGTGCCTTGAGGTTGACAGCATAGCCAAGCCGCTCAGCCCAATCGAGGATGGTCGCTGCGGTTTCCGCCTTGATCCGGTGCTGTTGCCACGAGCCATTGAGGACGAGACTAACCGCTGTCGGGGACAACTTTGCCGCCACCGCGATGTCATAAATCGTTGACTTGCGTCGGACAGACTTTCTCGCCATTCGTGACGCTCCTACTAGCAGATGCAGTAGATGCTAGTGCGGGGTCAAGGCAACATCTCTAAATTGCGTCAAACGGTTTGGAGGAGCGACCCCACGGAAGGACGCGGCCTCTCGTGCCTCCGGTCCGGTCTCCCTGATTGTCTCGATCGTTGCAATGACAGCGCCAGGGAAATCGGCAGATTTGGGATTTTCCGTGAAGCTTCGTTCAGCGTCACTGGAGACACCAACCCCAGTGTTTCGGCTTTGGTCTCCCCGATGATCAATCACCTTGCAAAGGTCGACGAGAAGTTTCGATCAGTTTGGAGCCCACGGTTGGCGATGGTCGGGCGCACGCGTCACGATCGAGTCCTCCGTTTCAATAGCGGGAAGATGAAAGTTTTGGGTTTCTGAGTCTCTATCTGGCCCCAAAAGGGTGCTGCCGGATGCGCCTTCGTCTCCGGGCGTTGTTTGCGTACTTGGCCGAGGTGCCCTTGCTTGGCAAGTTCCTTCCGCGACAAGGGTCTGCTCGACAGCATTTTCGTCGCTATTGCCAATGCGGAGCCCCGGAGGATCAAAACCGGTTAGCAGCATGATGCCGACGGTTCAGAGCAAGCGACTCAGATTCCCGATTTGCTCAGAGTCCCCCGGCCTGTGGCTCTCCGTGCAGCGGGCCTTGAGCGTCTGGCTCGGCCTTTTTGAAAGCTCGCCTCCAATCGCTGGACGAGTTTGGCGGCAAGGCTAGTCGTCTCCATCGGTGTTATGATCGATGCCAGGGAGGCCGCCTGGACCATGGCGTGAACTCATTGCCGTATGCTGGCAGTGCAAGGCAATGAACTGACTGCACAACATGTAGGTGCATTCGTGGATCAAATTTCCAGATAGCCAAACAGCGCGCGTATCTCGATTAGGTGGCAAGGAGTTGCGAAAGCTATGTTCGCAGTTTGAGAATCGTCCGATATGCCGCACAACGATGCCGGCAAGACGAGCCGAGAATGATCTGACGCAATGTTCAGATCCAAGAAGGACGGTTACCTGTGGCCCAGAAAGGAATCACACTAAAGGACGTTGCCGCAGCGGCTAAGGTGTCGCGCGCCACGGCCGCCCGGGCGCTCAACAGCTATGGTTACGTTGGCGACGAGACGGCGCTCCGCGTGGTTGAGGCAGCCGAAAGGCTGGGCTATCGGGCCAACCTCGTCGCGCAGGCGCTGCGCAGCGGACAATTGCCGATCATAGGCTTCGTGCCCGGCGATATCCAGAATCCGTTCTTCGCCCGAATCGCGCACGACATAGAGGTGGAACTGCGCAAGCACCGCCACAATCTTCTGATTGCCAGCAGCGAGGAGAATGTAGAACAGGAGAAAGAACTGCTTGAGAGCCTTCGCTCGCTCAGCATTCGCGGCTTCATCCTTGCCCCAACGTCTGCAACCGACAGCCAGCATATTGTGCAACTGGCCCGCGAAGGCGCACCGATCGTGCTCATCGACCGCGTGGTAAAGGACCTGCAATGCGACAGCGTCGTCGTCGACAACGAGGGCGGGGCACGCGAGGCAGTGGACTATCTAGTTGGCAACGGTCACCACCGGATCGGTCTTTTGCGCGACGAGTCACGCATCTTTACGGCACAGGAACGCTTGGCTGGCTACCAAAACTCGCTCCACTCGCATGGGATCGCAATCGATGAAGCGCTCATCGGCGTATCGCGCTCGACCGTCGAGCACGCCATCGAAGCCACGATCCGCCTGTTCAGCCGGCGCAATCGCCCGACCGCACTGTTCACGGTGGACAGCCTCATGACGCAAGGCGCGCTTCTTGGCCTGCGTTCAATGGGGCTCTCGATTCCGCATGATGTGTCGGTGGTTGGCTTCGATGACTTCAACCTCGCCACGTTCACCGATCCGCAGATAACGGTCGTGGCGCAACCCATCTCCGAGATCGGACCGCTCGCCGCCAGATATCTGCTGGAGCGGCTTGCCGGCAAAAAGGTTGCACCGCGCCGTACCCGATTTCAGACCCGCTTGATCGTACGCGGATCGGTTGCCCGGCGCGCTGTGCGCTAAAGAGCAAACCCCTCGATTTCGGAGAATTTCGTCTAAAGGACTTGCCATTGGCGAAATTGCGTGCCCATTATTGCTTGTGAGATCGATCTCACATCGGAAAAACGAGCTAGACGGCCCACCGACGCCTAAGGCGGGCTAGAGGCCTGTCACATGCGAAATACAAGGAAAACGTCATGCTGAACTTCGATAGGGACCGCTTCGTGAAGATCCAAAGCGGGGCCGTCGCCGTCGCAGGTGAGGTTCGCTCACTCATGCGCACACTGCTGGCAGATGGCGTCGAGCGGCTGTTTTTCATGGGCACCGGCGGCGTGCAGCTTCTAACCTTGCCCGCGATCGAGTTGGCGCAGCGCTGTTCTACCTTCCCGGTGAGCGGTGCCTATCCGGCGCAGGTCGTGATCGATCCGCCCGCCGGTCTCGACAGCAAGGCCGTGGTGGTCATCCCGTCCTTGTCGGGCACGACCAAGGAAGGCGTCGAGCTCATGGCCTTTCTGAAAAAACGTGGTGTGCGCACGATTTCGCTCACCGGCCATTCGGATACGCCAATCGCACGGGAGGCTGACCACAATTTCACGAACTTCGCCGAAGACGACACCTCGTCGGAATCCTTCTACCTGCAGACGCTGCTGATCGTCCTGGCCCTGCTGGAAGAGCGCGGCGAATATGATGATTTTGATGGCACTGTCGCCGAACTCAAACTGCTGCCGGATCTGCTTGCCGACGCCAAGGCTGCCTTTGAGGACAGGGCGGCCGAACTGGCCCAGACAATCAAGGACGATACCTATCACATCTTCACCGGCGCCGGCTCGGTGTGGCCGGAGGCACACTATTACGGCATGTGCATCCTCGAAGAGATGCAGTGGATTCGCACCCGCCCGGTGCACGCCGCCGACTTCTTCCACGGTACGCTCGAGTTGGTCGAGCCGGGCGTCAGCGTTTTCGTGTTCAAGGGCGAAGATGCCCTTCGGCCCCTGGCCGACCGGGTCGAGAACTTCGCCAGGCGCTACACGGACCGCGTTCGCACGCTGGACGCGGCCTCGGTCAAGTTGCCGGGCATCTCCGCAAAGGTCCGCGGCATGATCTCGCCGGTTCTGCTCGCCACCTTGCTCGAGCGGCTGAGCGCCCATCTCGAGGTGCTGCGCAACCACCCGCTGACCACCCGTCGCTACTACAAACGCGTGGAATATTGATCCCCTCTTACCTCTGAAGGAGCTATCCATGAAACGTTCGCTGCAAGTCGTGGCGGTCACGGTGGCCGCGGTATCATCATTGGGGTTGTCGATAAGCGGCAGTTCCGCCGCTTCGCCGGCTGTCACGGCCGACCCAAACGCCAAGGTGGAATACACCGGCACGCTTTCGGTCCTGACCAAGTTCGGGCTGCAACAGCTGTCGCCCTATTTCGTCAACCTGGCACAGGCCTATGAGAAGCTCCATCCGGATGTGAAGGTCGAACTTATCCAGGAGAGCGACGACAGCGTGAAGGGCAAGACCAAGACGCTGGTCGCTTCCAACTCGCTGCCCGATATCTATTTCTCCTGGACAGGCAGCTGGGGTGGCAATTTCGTGCGCGGCAATCGCGCCGTTGATCTCACGCCCGTCATTGCTGCCGATACCGAGTGGGGCAAGTCGCTGTCTCCAGCCGCCGTCAAGGCGTTCCAGTACAACGGCAAGTTCTATGGCATTCCGCTTTACCAGGATGCCAAGTTCATGGGCTACAACAAGCAGATCTTCGCCAAGCTCAGCCTCAATGCACCCGCCACTTTCGAGGACTTGCTGACCAGCTGCGACGCCATCCGCAAATCCGGCGTGACACCGATCTCCTTCGGCAACAAGGAGGCTTGGCCGGCGATCCACTTTGCAGGCCAGCTGCTCGCCTACAACGTGCCGCAGGCAACGCTGGAACGCGACTTCGATCCGGCCACCGCCCAATACAGCGATCCAGGCTATGTCGCAGCACTCAAGCAGTTCAGCCAGCTTGTCGAGCGCTGCACCGATGGCGCCGGCGTCAACGGCACATCCTATGCCTCGGCTCTCCAGGCCTTCACCAACGCCCAGTCGGCCATGTACTACCAGGAAATCATCGAGTTCGATCAGGCCGCCACGCCGGAGTCGGCGTTAAAGCCCGCCGATTTCGGATTCTTCCGGCTGCCGGTGCCCGCCGGCGCCAAGGGTGACGCCAAGTCGATCGAGGGCGCGCCGGAGGGCTACATGATCAATGCGGCATCGAAGAACATCCCGCTGGCGATCGATTTCATGAAGTTCGTGACCTCGAAGGAAAATGCGCAGGTCTTGTCTGCGCCACCCTATGGCCAGCCGAGCGCCACCATCGGCGGCGCCTCGGAATCGAACATGAGCGCGGCTGTGGTCGATGGCCTCAAGGATATCAACGCCGCCTCATACCTCATGCCCTGGCTGGATACGGCCAACCCACCGCGCGTCGCCGCCGTCTGGCTGTCCAGCCTGCAGGCGCTGGCGGGCGGCTCGATGACGCCCGAGCAAGTGATGGACGAGGTGCGCAAAGCCGCATCCGCGGCCAAATAAAGCAGGCGAGCATGGCAAGGGCCTCGGACACAGTGGACAGCGGCGCCGACATCGGCGTCGCCAGGCCGCAACGGCCAAAGAGCCGGCGGGCCTGCTTCGCCAACCTGTTGTCGTTGCGATGGGCGGCGATCGCGCTCATCCTCATCGGCTGGTTCGTCTATTATCCGATCGTCGACAATTTCATCGTCAGCACCACCGACCAGGACATCTACACCGGCGAGGTCACCAATGTCGGCCTCGCCAACTACGACCGGCTGCTGCATGACCCGGTCGTGCTGCTGGCGCTGTGGAACAACTGCCTCTACGCTCTCATCTCCGTCATCTTCCAGGTCTTCGGCGCGTTCCTGCTGGCGGCCATTATCGAGGACCTGAAAAGCGAAAGCTGGCGCCGGCTGTGGCGCGCCGTCTATTTCGTGCCGTCGGCAATCTCGATCACGGTGACCGGCCTGCTGTTTTATTTCATCTACCAGCCGCAGATCGGCTTGCTGGATGCCGCGCTCAGCCGTGTTGGACTGAGCCAGCTCGTCATGCCTTGGCTCGGCAATGAGCACACCGCCATCTATGCCATCATCGCCATGAGCCAATGGCAGGGTTTTGGCTATTCGACGCTGCTGTTCGCCATCGCCATCCAGAAGATCCCGCGCGACCTCTACGATGCCGCAACGATCGACGGCGCGGGTCCTCTTCGCCGCCTGTGGAGCATCACCTTTCCGCTGACCCGGGAAATGACGGGGTTGATGATCATCGTCACCATCACGGGCGCGTTCCAGGTGTTCAACGAGGTCATGGTGATGACCGCAGGCGGGCCCAACAACAGCAGCCAGGTGCTGGGCACGTGGCTCTACCAGAAGGCCTTCATCGAGGACAATTTCGGCTATGGCGCGGCGATCGCCGCCGTCATCTTCATGTTGACCATGCTCACAGGTGCGGCACAGCTCTGGTACACCAAGCGCCGCCGGGTGCAGCTATGAGTGCGATGGTCGCAGCCGGTCGCAGCCGGAACGTGAATGTGTGGTCGGTCATCGCCAGGACATTGCTCTATTCGTTCCTGGTCTGCCTTGGTGTCGTCGTCATCTATCCGCTGATCTGGATGGCGCTGAGCGGCTTCAAGGACAATGCGCAGATCTTCGGCGATCCCTTCGCCCTGCCCACCCATTGGTCGTGGAACAATTACATGCAGGCATGGAACCAGGGCGTGCGTGGCTACGTGACAGTCTCGGTGCTGGTGACCGTCGCTTCGGCCATATGCACCGTCCTGATCAGCGCCTGGACGGCCTTCGGCCTGACCCGCACCAAGATGTCGGCAAAGCCGCTGGTTATTGTCATCGTTCTGGGCGGCTTGATGCTGAGCCCCACCGTGGCGATCATTCCACTTGTGAAGATGTTGCAGGCGCTCGGTCTCTACAACACCTACTGGGCGCTGATCATTCTCTACACGGCGTTCCGTGTGCCGTTCACCACCTTCCTCATCCGCGCCTACATGCTGGATCTGCCTGAAGACATCGACGAGGCGGCGACGATGGATGGCGCCAGCGAGGGTCAGATCTTCTGGCGCATCACCTTGCCGCTGTGCCGGCCGATCATCATTTCCTGCGTCATCCTGCACGTCCTGTTCGCCTGGAACGAATATCTCTTCGCCATGATCTTCACGAGCGGCTCGGATGTGCAGACGCTGCCGGTCGGACTGACGTCGATCATGGCAACCCACGGGACCAACTATGCCGTGGTGTTCGCGGCCATGACGATCTCGGCGCTGCCTATCGTGATCGTGTTCTTTGGCGCGCAACGCTATTTCATCCGTGGCTTGGCCGAAGGCATCGGCAAATAACAATTCCCGAAAGGAGCCTTCATGCCGCAGCTCGCTGCTCATCAGCTGATCGGAGCCAATTTCAGCTTCCAGCACTTCCCCTTCGATGAGGTCGCCAGGACGATCCGAGGCTTTGGCCTGCGCGAGATCGAGCTGTGGGGGATTGCCCAGCATCTGGACCTGTTCCACGCCACGGACGCACGTGTCGAATCCGTTCGCCGGGTACTCGCCGACAACGAGCTGTCGGCCTGGTGCTTTACGCCTGAGCAGGTGTTGTATCCAATCAACATTGCCTCCGGCGACGCCGCACTGCGCCAGGACAGCATCGAGCGGTTTTGGCGTGCAGCCGACATCTGCGCGGCGCTTGGCGCCCGCTATCTCTTCCTGACGCCCGGCCGGGGCTACGAGAGCGAACCCCGGCAACCGGCATGGGACCGCGCGGTCGGTTCGATCGGCGAGATCGCCCGGCGCGCCGCCGCAAACGGGGTGCGCTGCCTGCTCGAGCCGTTGCAGCGGTTCGAGAGCAACCTCGTCAATAATGCGGCAGGCCTGCGCCAAATGCTGGATGAGGTGGGCGCCGGCAACGTCGATGTCGTGCTCGACACTGTCGCCATGGCCACGGCCGGCGACACCGTGGCCGGCTATGTCGACCTGTTCGGCTCGCGGCTGGCGCATGTTCATCTGGTCGACGGCACGCCAGGCGGGCATCTGGTGTGGGGGGAGGGCACGCTGCCGCTCGACCACTATGTCAGCGAACTCGCGCGCCTCGGCTATGCCGGTAAGTTCACCTTCGAGCCGTTCGGCAACGGCTCCTACGCGCTCGATCCGGTAAAAGCCTGGACACGCTGCCTTGGCGCCATCGCGCCGTATATCGATCGCGCAACGGTGCCGGCATGAGGTCGAAGAAGCTTATCGCGGTCGGGGACAATTGCCTTGATGCCTATTTGACCAACAACTTGATGACGGTGGGCGGCAATGCCTTGAATGTCGCGGCGCAATGGCGGCGCAACGGCTGGTCCGCGCGCTATTTCGGCGCCGTCGGGAACGATCCCGAAGGCGACGTGGTGCTTGCCGAACTGCAAGGTGCCGGCCTATCTCCGGACGACGTCGAACGGCGTCCCGGCGATACGGCCGTCACCTTGCTGCGCGATGAATCCGGCGACCGGAAGTTCCTGCACGAATCCTTCGGTGTGGGCGAAAACTACATGCCGGCGCCCGCGCATTATGCGGTCATCGCCGCGGCCGACTGGGTGCATCTCGGCACCAACGCCAACAAGCACCTTGTTCAACGATTGGTGGCGGACCATGTGCCGTTCAGCATCGATCTATCGACCGCCCATATGGCGCTGCCGCTCGACGGTGTCCCGCTTTTGTTTGCGTCCGGACCGGACGATGTCGATGTTCCCATCGAGCCATCGCTGGGCGCGCTCAGGGCGGCCGGCGCAAGGCAGGTGGTTTTGACCTGTGGTCGACGCGGCTCCTACTTCGACGATGGCACGAATGTCGTGCATGCGCCGGCGACGCTTGTCGATGTCGTGGATACGTGTGGCGCCGGCGACAGTTTCATTGCCACTTTCCTCGCCGGCTTCCATTTCGGCGGCCTCGGCGCCCTGGAGGCATTGCACAGGGCGTCGATCGCGGCGGCGCAGACCTGCACCCATCTTGGCGGGTTTCCCCAGAGACCGCGTCCGATACCCGATTGGCTGCCAGCCAAATATGCCAGCTTCATTGTCGATGCGCAGGGAGCCCAAGCGTGACTACAATTCGTTTGCGGCAGCCTGCGGTCGCGCTTGCATCTGACCGGTCGTTTTGGCTGCAGGACATTGCCGCCGCCCCTGCGACCGAGCCATTGCGAGGCGACGAGCGCGCCGACGTGGTGATCGTCGGTGGCGGCTATACCGGTCTGTGGACGGCGCTGCGGATCCTTGAACTGGCGCCGCAAACGCGGGTGGTGATCCTTGAAGCCGATCTGTGCGGATCGGGGGCCTCGGGGCGCAACGGCGGTCAGGTCCATTCATGGTTCGCCGAAATCGACCAGATCAGTGCGGTCGTCGGTCTCGAGGAAGCGCGCCTGCTGTGCGCCGACACGGTGGCATCGATCGCGGAGCTGAAGACGCTGCAGCAAAACGGCACCATAGACATGGACCTGAGGCTGGATGGATGGCTGTGGACCGCAAGCTCCATTGCGCAGGAAGGCGCCTGGGAGACCGCCGTGGCCTTGACGGCAGCTGTTGGAGAAAACCGTTTCAGGCCGCTGACGGCCGAGGACATTCAACGCCGCACCGGTTCATCGGCCTCCTATGTCGGCGTCGTCGAGACCGCTGCCGGCACGGTCCATCCCGCCAAACTTGCCATCGGACTGCGCAAGCTGGCACTGACACGCGGCGTCATCATCCACGAGCGCAGCCCGGTCCTCGCCATCGAACCGGGCATGACATGCACGGTGCGCACGGCGCATGGCGCGGTACGGGCTGACAAAATCGTGCTTGCCGCCAACGGCTGGCTTTCGGCGCTGCCGGAACTGCGACGGCATCTTTATGTCGTCGGCAGCGAGGTGATTGCCACTGCCGCCGTCCCCGAACTGCTCGACAGCATCGGCTGGCGCGACGGTGCCTCGATATGCGATTCCCAGGCCCAGGTGCTCTACTACCAGCGCACCATCGGGGGCAGGGTGGTCTTCGGTCGTGGCAGCGGCAACGTCGCCTTCAGTGGAAATTTGGGCGCCAGCTTCAACCGCAGCCCGGAGCACGGCCGCGACAATATGCGAGAGCTGCATCGGGTCTACCCCTCGCTGCGCGGTGTGGCGATCGAATATGACTGGTCGGGGCCGATCGACTGCGTGCCTGAACACGTTCCTGTCTTCGACCACCTGCGCGATCATCCCAATATCTTCTACGGCATGGGATTTAACGGCACCGGCATCGCGCAGACGCCGATAGCCGGACGCATTCTGGCGAGCCTGGTGCTCGAGCGAAAGGATCGCTGGAGCGAAAGCGGTCTGGTCGGCATCGAGCGGCGCATGTCGCTGCCGCCAGAGCCGTTGCGATATCTCGGCGCCAGACTTGTCCGCGCCGCGGTGCGCCGCAAGAACGAGGCCGAGATCCGCAACCGCAAGGCGGGCAGGATCACCAATCTTTTGGCGGCACTGAAGCCAGGCAGGCGCAAGAAGTAGCCGGGCATCTGGCTCATCGTCACGCTCTTCAAACCATGAGCCGGCACGTGCCGTCCCGATGACGGTGGACGCGGCATTGCGATCAGGGTGCTTGCTGGGTTGATCGACGTACATTCTTAAAGCGGAGTGCGTCGACCTTGTTCTAACGTATTCATGTGGGCCGTATCGCCATCACACCTATGCTTGGCGCACTTGCGGCTTTCCATTCGAGGGCGGGCCAACGGATCCGCGTGCAATGATGGCGGTCGGCAAAACGAGCTTTTCCGCCGGGCGGGAATCTCCCTTCAATCGCCGGATGAGCAATTCCGCGACGCTCTTGCCAAGCGCGTAGACGGGCTGGTCGATAACGGTGATGGGCGGCGTGGTGACGCTCGTCCAGTCCGCATCATGGAAAGTGATGAGCGAAATGTCGTCGGGAACCCGCAGGCCGCGCTCGCGGGTCACCTTGAAGATCTCCAGCGCAATGACGCTGTCGGAGGCGAGGATCGCCGTCGGCCGATCCGGCGCCGACAGCATCTCGCCGGCAACCCTGCGCGTTTCGGTGGGGCTTGTCGCGCCAAGGCGAACAAAGCGTTCTGGCCGATCAAGTCCGGCCTCTCGGCACACGGTGAGGAAACCGTCGATGCGCTCACGGACCGACGAGGTGTAGATCTGCCCGAGATCGCGGTACTCGTGCCCTTCGGCGTCGACCGCGGTCACATAGGCGATGTTGCGGTGGCCGGCATCGGCTAGAAAGCGGGTCGCCAGCATGGCGATGCCGCGATCGTCGGTCGTGACCGTATCGACATCCAGATCTGCCAGCGCCCTATCCAGCAGGGCAAGCGGTCGGCCCGAGCGGTGGATATCGCGCAGGTGCGCGATGTCGCGCGATTCCGACGGCGTGACGATCAGCCCGTCGACGCGCTTGCCGATGAGCAGTTTCACGGCCGCCTTTTCCGCCTCGATCTTCTCGCCGGAATTGGCCAGGATGACGTTGAACCCGGCTGCCTTTGCCGCGTCGCTGATGCCGCGTACCGCGAGGCTGAAGAACGGGTTCTCGATGTCGCCGACAACCACGCCGATGATGCCGGAGCGGCCGGTCGTCATGCTGCGGGCGAGCTCGTTCGCACGATAGTCCAAGGCCTTGGCCGCGGCCATGACTTCCGCGCGGATCATGTCGCTGACGACGCCGTATCCGCCGAGCACGCGCGCGGCTGTCGCTTTCGAAACATTGGCCGCACGGGCGACGTCGCTGACCGTTATCGACGGGGTCTTGGGGGCGGTTCTTTTCATCGGATGACGACTACAAGAGTTGTTGACGGGAGGTCAACGTGGCGATAACGATTAACAAAGAGACCGGTCTCATGCAACATGAGACCGGTCTCTTTAGAAGGAGTGGAGCCGAGAGGCGTGACGGACCGTGATTTCGGCAAGGGCATGTCGGGGCGCCAGATGGCGGCTCGACGGAAATACCAAGAAGAACAGACCTTCAGAGTGGAGAAAGACATGAGCAGCAAAGAAATTCTCAAGTCGTTGATGTGCCCGGTCAGAACCGGCGCAATGGCTCTTATGGCGATGTGCCTCGGCGCCGGGCTGGTTTCAGGAGCGGCCGCCGCGGATGACAATCCCTATGGCCTTATTGATGCGAAGGTCATTAGCGTCGGAACCATGGGCGATGCCAAACCCTACGCTTTCACCCAGGCCGATGGGTCGTTCACCGGCTTCGACATCGAATTGTTCCGCAACGTCGCGAGCCGCCTTGGCTTCAAGCCCGACCAGGTGATCTTCACCGGCCAGGAATTCTCGGCGCTGATGCCTTCGGTTGCAAACGAGCGCTTCGATGTCGCGGTCGCGGCAATCGGCACGACGGAAGCACGCAAGAAGACCGTCGACTTTTCCGACGGGTATATCGCAGGCTATCTCTCCGTGCTTACCGCCGACAAGGCGATCACGGCGGCGGACGGGCTCAAGGGCAAACGTCTCGGCGTCGTACAAGGCACGCTCCAGGAAATCTACGCGGCGAAGAATTTTGTCGGAACCGATCTCGTCAAATTCCCCGACAACAACTCCGCCGTTTCGGCGCTTAACAACGGAACCGTGGATGCCCACTTCCTCGATTACGAGGCCGCCAAGGACTATGGCCTTCGCTACCCGAACCTGAAGATCGCGGTCAATATTCCTTCCTTTGACGCGCCGGCCGGCTTTGTCCTGCGCAAGGGCAACGACAAGCTCCGCAATGCGCTGAACACCGCCCTTCACGCGGCCATGCAGGACGGCACCTGGAAGACGCTTTATGAAAAGTGGTTCCCCGGCTCGCCGATGCCCGACCAGTATCTTCCCAAGAAGTAGACCGTACCCGGCCGCTGGCTTTCATGCCGGCGGCCGGATTACGCCTCCGTCCTTGATGCGGACGATGTAAATAGCGCAACCAAAAGGGGGGCGAATGAACTGGCTCGAAAACCTGCGGCGCAGTTTCCTCGACTGGCACGCAATGGCGGACGTGCTGCCCAGCATGATCACCATCGGATTGAAGAACACCTTGATCCTCGCCGCCGCGTCGACGGTACTGGGTGTCATCCTCGGCATGATCCTGGCGGTCATGGGCATCTCGCAATCGCGCTGGCTGCGCATTCCGGCGCGGGTCTACACGGATATATTCCGTGGGCTGCCGGCGATCGTCACCATCCTGCTGATAGGCCAGGGCTTTGCCCGCATCGGCCGTGAAATCTTCGGCCCTTCGCCCTTTCCGCTCGGCATTCTTGCGCTGAGCCTGATCGCCGGCGCCTATATCGGCGAAATATTCCGCTCGGGCATCCAGAGCGTCGAGCGCGGGCAGATGGAGGCCTGCAGGGCGCTCAGCATGAGCTACGGCCAAGGCATGCGCCTGATCGTGATACCGCAAGGCATCCGCCGCGTCTTGCCGGCCCTCGTCAACCAGTTCATCGGCAACGTCAAGGATTCAAGCCTTGTCTACTTCCTCGGTCTGCTCGCCTCGGAGCGCGAGATTTTCCGTGTCGGTCAGGACCAGGCAGTGGTCACCGGAAACCTCTCGCCATTGCTTCTGGCCGGCGTGTTCTATCTCATCATCACCGTGCCGTTGACCCATGTGGTCAACTATATCGACAACTCGCTGCGGGTCGGAAAGCAAAAGGCCGGCCTCGTCATCAGCGGCCTGGCCGAAGTGAGCGAACTGGAGGGCGCCACCGGCAGTGCACCTTCGGAGGCCGGCTCTGATGCCCGCTCAGCGCTGCCCCGCTTCAAGGGCGGCAGTCTCGCCATCACCGATCTCGACATGGCCTATGGCGACCTCGATGTTCTCAAAGGCGTCAGCCTGGCAGTCAAGCCTGGCACGGTCACATGCGTGATCGGCCCATCAGGTTCGGGCAAGTCGACCCTGCTGCGCTGCCTCAACCGCCTGGTCGAGCCCAAGGGCGGTGAGGTGTTGCTCGATGGTGCGAGCATCCTGGCGATGAAGCCTGAAAAACTGCGCCGGCGTGTCGGCATGGTTTTCCAGCAGTTCAATCTGTTTCCCGACCACACCGCGCTCGAAAACGTCATGCTGTCGCTGACCAAGGTAAAGGGGCTCCCTGTACAGGAAGCTGAGCGCATCGCCGAGGCGCGCCTTGCCGACGTCGGGCTTGCGACCCGCAAACACCATCGTCCAGGGAGCCTTTCCGGTGGCCAGCAGCAGCGTGTGGCAATCGCTCGTGCATTGGCGATGGACCCGGAGGTCATCTTGTTCGATGAGGTAACAAGCGCACTCGATCCCGAACTGGTGAAAGGCGTGCTCAACCTCATGGCGGATCTCGGCCGGCGCGGCATGACAATGGTCGTGGTGACGCATGAAATGGGCTTCGCCCGCAAGGTCGCCGATCAGGTCGTCTTCATGGATGAAGGCCGCATCATCGAGGCCGGCACGCCTGCAGCGATTTTCGACACGCCGAATAGCCCGCGTCTAAAGCACTTCCTTGCCGAAGTGCTTTGATCACGCATGAGCCCTTCAAGACGGCCGCCCAAACCAACCTCCACCAGTGAAAGATATCTCATGGCTACATCACATCAGGTTTCCAAGGTCGTTGTCGTCGGCGGCGGCATTTTTGGCGTCTCCTCGGCCGTTCATCTTGCAAGGCTCGGCATCAAGACCGTGCTGGTCAATGATGGACCGCTCGCCAAGGGAGCTTCCGGCCGCTCGCTCGCCTGGATCAATTCGGCGCGCAGGCGCTCGGCTGAATATCATCGCCTGCGCATGATCGGTATCGACCGCTACCGTAGTTTGTCGGCGCGATACCCGGATGCCGCCTGGCTGCGTTTCGACGGTGGCCTGACGTGGGATGCGGACGATGCCTCAAACGAGATCGCCGATGTCTTCGCTCACGAAAAACGTCTCGGCTATGATGCGCAGCATCTGTCCGCGGACGCCATAAGGTTGGTCACGCCGGGTGTCTGCGCAAGCGCTGTCACGCCTCAAGGCGCGATCTTCAACGCGGGCGAGGGCTGGGTCGACCTGCCGTCGCTGATCGAAATATTGATCGCGGAATTCGTGGAGCGGGGCGGCCAGGTGGTCACCGAGGCCGGAAGCGCTACCGTCACCGTCGCCAACGGCCGCGCCACCGGCGTCACCACCACCAGCGGGATCAGCTTCGCCGCCAACGCGGTGCTTCTGGCGACCGGTGCGGATGTGCCGCGAATGGTCGCCGTGGCCGGTCAGCGTATTGCCGATGGGACACCAATCGCGCTGCTGGTCAGGACCAAGCCAGTCGACTTGCCTCTACGCGCCGTGCTCAACACGCCGCGCGTCGCCATCCGGCCGACGCCTGATGGCGCCCTCGCGCTCGATTCTGCCTGGTCGGAAGAAGAGGTGGTAGTCAATCCGGACGGGACTTATCGCGTAAAAGCATCGACCATCCAGGGGCTTCTCGACGAAGCGTCGAATGTTCTCGACGGTCATCCGAAATTGGAATTGGAGAGCTACGGTGTCGGGCCCAAGCCGATCCCCGGAGACGGCGAGCCGGTCTTCGGCCAGTTGCGGGAGATCGAGGGGTATTACGTCGCCTTCAGCCACAGCGGCGCAACACTTGGCTTGATTGCCGGCGAACTGCTTGCAACCGAGATCGCCACCGGAACAGAGCACCCACTCCTTGCAAGCTTTCGACCGTCTCGATTTTCACTTTAGCCCGCCAATTCGCCTCGGAATGGGATGTAATGTGGCATGCCTGGAGTTTCGCTAGCCGAGACGGCGGCCGCCTGGCCGCTTACGCGCACCTGACAAGCGAATATGTTCCGGAACATTTTCTCCACGTTGAAGTTGGACAGCGCCAGGACCGTCGTTCGTCCAAGCTCAACCAGCGCTGAGAAATTCCATGACCAACCAACACCCCAAGACTAAACAGCCCACGGACAAGGATCTGCGAGACAACCCGGGAATCGGCACCTCGAAGGGCGCGGTCAAGGGCGGCGATATGCTCGACGAGAACGATGCTCTCGATGGGGACAATACGTTCGAAGGCGATGTCGAGAACGATGTCACGCCTCAGGGCGGCATCAACCCTGACCAGACCGGACGCACGAACAAGTAGGAGGCACCTTGCCATGGCCGGCCGGAAGACCCACGAGCAGCAGCTGCGCATCATCGAAAAGCGCGAGAACACCAGCAATGCCGGCGACGATTTCAATGCCGAGGATGAGCTGAAGAGAACCAAGCAGGAGCGCGAGGCGCGGCAAGGCGGCGCCAATCTGCGCGACGAGGGCGTGGAATTGACCGACAAGGATGATCGCCAGATGATCCGCGGCGAAAACCAGGAGAGCGAGCACCACAAGCGCAGGCAGGACGACTAAGCCTGTCGTCTTTAAGGCTATCGAGGAGCCATGCCAGACTACCGGCACGCCAGGCACCGCATGGTCGAGGCGCACATCGCCCGCCGCGGTGTGCGCGACGAACGAGTCCTTTCGCCACTGAGGCGGAATCCCGCGCGAGAAATCGTCGACGAGGGGTGCGAGGAGTTCGCCTATGGGGACGGTCCGGGCGGCGTTGCGCTCTGGCTATAGGGACCTGCGAAGACGCGACCTGAACATCGGCCAGCTCTGCCGCGAGCGCTTTTGGCGATCAGGCAGCCTCGGCCACTACGTGCAATCCTCGGCCTCGCAACAGTTCGATGCCTTCGTCTGGTTCGATCGCACCTCGCCTGTTCAGCCGCTGACTGCCGAACACGCCTCATCGAGTGGTAATACCTGACACGTTTCCCTTGGGCACCTGAGTAGGCGGCATTGCCTTCGGGCACGGAACATCTCACCGACTTTGTGGTTAGGCAGGCCGGATGAAGGGAGCTTTGCGCATGGCCACTAATTTGGAAGACGGCAAGACCGCTCAGTCTACCGACGACTTGCTTGGCGGCAATCGCGGCGGCGACAAGGACCAGCGTAAGACTGACAAGACCGCGAACAAGAGCAGCCAGGCGGCGGGATCCGCATCGCGGTAGGACTGAGACATGCCGACCGCCGCGGACATCCTCATCGAGACGCTGATCGACTGGAACGTCGATATCATCTTTGGCCTGCCGGGCGACGGCATCAATGGCATCATGGAGGCGCTGCGCAGGCGGCAGGACCGTATCCGCTTCATTCAGGTGCGGCACGAGGAATCCGCGGCGTTCATGGCGTGCGCCTACTCAAAATGGACAGGCAAGCTCGGTGTCTGCCTCGCAACTTCCGGCCCTGGCGGCACACACCTCCTGACGGGACTCTACGATGCCAAGCTCGACCAAGCGCCGGTGCTCGCCATTACCGGCATGCAGTTCCACGACCTCATCGAGACCTTCACCCAGCAGGATGTCGACTTGACGCGCGTCTTCAGCGATGTCGCCGTCTTCAACGCGCAGGTCTCCGACGCGGCGCATATGGAAAGCCTGGCCGGTCTCGCCTGCAGGTCGGCGCTGGCACGTCGCGGCGTTGCGCATCTGTCGATCGCCAGCGATGTGCAGGAGCACACGCTCGACCAAGCCAAGCGCTCGAAGCGCAACAAACCGTCGCATACGCCGGATCGTTGGTTCGAAGGAAGCAGGCTTCCCGACGAAGAACAACTTGCGAAAGCCGCCGAGATCCTGAACGGGGCGACGAAGGTCGCGATCCTCGCCGGTCGGGGCGCGCTTGGTGCCAGGCCCGAGTTGGAAGAGACGGCGGAGCTGCTTGGCGCCCCCGTCGCAAAGGCCTTGCTCGGTAAGGCTGCCTTGCCCGACGATCACCCGCTGACGACTGGCGGCATCGGGATTCTCGGCACGCTGCCGTCGCAGGAAATCATGGAGGAATGTGACGCGCTGCTCGTCGTCGGCTCGACCTTTCCCTACATCGAATACTACCCGAAGCCGGGACAGGCGCGCGGGGTGCAGATCGAGCGCGACCCGCAGCGCATCGGCCTGCGCTATCCCATTGAGGCCGGCCTTGCCGGCGATGCCGCCGTGACGCTGCGATTGCTGAACAAGCGCCTGAAGCGCAAGGATGATCGCAGCTTCCTCGAGAAGGCGCAGGCGGGCATGCGACGCTGGCGCGAGATGATGGCGCAGTCGGAGCAAAAGGCCGCCACTTCGCTCAAGCCCCAGGTGGTTACACGCGCATTTGGGAAACGATTGCCCGATGATGCGATCCTGGTTGCCGATTCCGGCCAGAACACCGAGATGGCGGCCCGCCATATCGAGCTGCGTGACGGGCAGGCCTTCGGCGTCTCGGGCGCGCTGGCCTCGATGGCATGCGGACTGCCCTATGCGATCGCCGCAGGCCTGGCCTTTCCCGGCCGGCCGGTCTTCGCGGTCGTCGGCGACGGCGGTCTCGCGATGCAACTCGGCGAGTTCTCGACGGCAGTTCGGTACCGGGTCCCACTCAAGGTGCTCGTGCTCAAGAACGGCATGCTCAATCAGATCGCCTGGGAGCAGATGATGTTCCTCGGTAACCCGCAATTCGCCTGCGAACTCCAGCCCATCGACTTCGCCATGGCCGCCGAAGCCATGGGCGGCATTGGCTACAGCGTCTCTCGCGCCGAGGAGGTGGAAGGCGTTCTCGACGCTGCCCTGGCTGCTGAGGGTCCGGTGGTCATCGAGGCCGTGGTCGACCCGTACGAACCGATGATGCCACCGAAGATGCCGCCGGATTATGCGAAAAATTTCCGCAAGGCGCTACCGGATACCCCCGGACGCGCGGAAATCGAGGCGAATGTGGCGCAAGAGCCGCTGAGGTCGATGATTACCGCTGGCGAGAAAGAATGACGAGCCACGCAAGAAGGAGCACGAGTTGAAGAAGACGGACAGCGGCACCGCAAATCGCGGTTCGCCGGACCTCATGGGCGGCGACCAAGCGTGCGAGTCCGAGGAATGGGGCGGTGGCTCGAAAGCCGCCAAGGGACCGATCACGGAACCGGATCGACACAACCGCAACTCCAGCCAAAAAAGGAGCTGACATGCAGGATGCCCAGCAGAAATATCCTCGGCCGCCGCTTCCCGAACAGCAGCAGGACATGCCCGGCTACACCGACGAAATGGATCCACGGCCCGACCACGGAGAGGAGAGCTATCGCGGCAGCGGTAAGCTGACGGACCGCGTCGCGCTGATCACCGGCGCGGACTCGGGCATCGGCCGGGCGGTGGCTATCGCGTTTGCACGCGAAGGCGCCGACGTCATGATCTCCTATCTTGAAGAGGACGAAGATGCGCAGGAGACGGCGCGCTTGGTCGAGGAAGCGGGGCGCAAGGCGGTGCTCGCACCCGGCGACATCTCGGACGAAATCTTCGCGCGGTCGCTTGTGCAGCGAGCTATCGATGAATGCGGGCGCCTGGACATCCTCGTCAACAATGCAGCCCACCAGGCGTCGTTCGAGAAGCTGGAGGACATCAGCGCGGAGGAATGGGATCTCACCTTTCGCACCAATGTCTATGCGATGTTCTATCTGTCTCAGGAAGCAGTGAAGCACATGGAACCCGGCTCGACCATCATCAACACATCCTCAATCAACGCGACCAGTCCCTCGCCGGCACTGCTTGCCTACGCCACTACCAAAGGAGCGATCGCCAACTTCACCGCCGGACTTGCAGGACTGGTAGCTGAACGCGGCATTCGGGTAAACGCGGTCGCTCCCGGGCCGATTTGGACGCCGCTGATCCCGTCGACAATGCCCTCTGAGAAGGTCAAGGAGTTCGGGAAGAACACACCGCTCAAGCGTCCCGGGCAACCAGCAGAGCTTGCAGCGACCTATGTGCTGCTTGCCTCGGAAGGGTCGAGCTACACCACCGGCGCACTCTACGAGGTCACCGGTGGACGGCCGATGCTTTGAGCGAGCGTACCTGCCAGCTCCACGGCGCCCACTCCCGGTAGCACACTGACATCTGGCGAGGCTCATGCGCGATCAGGATCGCGGACAACCGCCACGTCCGCAAACTGGTCGAGGCGCATGCCGAAGCCACCCACCAGACCCTGAACCGGAGGTTGGTAGACGCGAGGCTGACTTCATTCCGGGTTCACCGGAGCGTCAGCTTTCGGGGAGGGGCAAACGCTGGGTGAATGTCCCCGATAGGCGCATTGCAGCCATGCCGCCGTCGCGTTGTGAGACTGATTTGGCGACCAGCAAAACAGCAGCCTCTACGACTCGTCCCTCTCATCGCGCAAATTAGACACAACGCGGCGGTTCTGCGACCTGCAGGCGGAGTCGGGGCAGTCGCGGACGAGCCTGTCCTTGCCGTAGCCCTTGGCCCACATGCGGTTCCGGTCTATGCCGCCGGCGGCGAGGTAGTCCATCACCGCATCGGCGCGCTGCTGTGACAGCGCCGTTTCGCTTGCGCCGGGATCGTCGGCGAAACCCTGCAGCTTGAGCAGCCAGCGCGGATGCTTTGTCAACCAGGCGATCTGGGTGTCGAGGGTGGCCTTGGCGACAGAATCGAGCGCGGCCGAACCTTTCGTGAAGTAGGTGCGGCGGCCGACATTGAGGATAAAATCCTCCTCGCTGCCCGGCTGCACGTTCTGGAAGCCGGCAATCTCGGCGTTGGTGACGTCAGGCGTCGACGGGGCCAGCGTGTTGCTGGTCGAGCAGGATGCGGTCAGAACCAGCAGGCCGGCGGCGAGCAGCCGGCGCGTGTTTTCAATCATGCGGTTCATGATGCGCCAATCATTCGACAGTGGTGGAAGCGGGCGCCTGGTCGGCGATGTGCGGCAGGACCTCCACCGCGGTGCCGATCGGGCACCGCTGGTAGAGGTCGATGATGTCTTCGGGGAACATGCGGATGCAGCCGCTGGAAGCGTCGGTGCCGATGCTCCACGGCTCGAGCGTGCCATGCAGGCGGTAGCCGATGTCGGCGCCGTCGCGGTACAGATAGAGCGCGCGCGGCCCGAGCGGATTGTTGGACGCGCCGCCTGCGACCATGGGCGGCAGGTCCGGCTTGCGCTTGCGCATTTCTGGCGGTGGGACCCATTGCGGCCACAGCGCGCGGCGATCGATCGTCGCGCGGCCGTACCATTTGAAGCCTTCCTTACCGACGCCGACGCCGTAGCGGATGGCAGTCTTGTTTTCCATGATGAGGTAGAGGAAGTGGTGGCGGGTATCGACCACGACGGTGCCGACCGGCTCGCTGCTGAAATACTTGACGATCTGGCGATGCCATCTCTTGTCGATCTTGGCGAAGTTGGTCTTGCGATAGACGAAATCGTTATCGCTGGCGGTACCGGCGAAAAAGGATTTTGCCCCCGCGGCTTGAACAATATTGCTGGTTCCACCGACCGCGACCAGCGCCAGACCGCCGAGCACGACACCCCTGCGTGATAAAACCATCGGCAATCCCCCATGCCTTAAGCCTGGCGAACCATAGTTGAGAATGATTTCGGCTCAAAGTGGAAAAATGCTGCAGTGGGTGGGCCGCAAGCGGTCTGTCCGCTTGACGGCAAAGTAGCGATTGCCCGCCGGCTCACGCCGGCGGGCTTTTTTGTGCGGACGGGAACATCCTCGCTCCAAGGGTGTTTTGTCACACCCGGCTCGTTCTTCATCGGTCGTGCCGGTGACCAAGATGTCCCCTCATTCATCATGGTCGGCCCGCGCAGCCTTGACCGCACGCGCGGGCCATCCCATCACAAGGCCCGCTGGCTCACGCTGGCGGGTTTTTCCGCGTCCATGCGCCGACACTCATCTTCGCATGCCTGTTACAACGAACCAGGCGGTTTCCGCGCTCGGTCTCCGCACGCGACGAGGAGGACTTGCGACATGCCTCGCTGCGGGATTTTCGCGATGAGTCTACCTAGCTCCTGCTGAACGCCACCGCCTGACCACCGGGACCCGTTGGACGACCTTCAAGTCGAAAGCCCCCGGCAATCGCACCTTAGGCGAAGACGCCTTGCTTGTTGATGCAGTTGTCATCGCATCATCATGGGTAGCCGCGGTGTTGCGTGTTGTTGGAGAGATGGGGTTTCCCGAAAAGAATGAACATGCGCAGACAAAAGAAGCGAGCAGGATGGCCGTGAGTACATCTGCGAATACTATTACCCTCATATGTGCTCGCTCCTCGGCAGGCGATCCCGCCACCCTCTCGACAGTGAAGATGGCGGGATCTCAACCGGCGACAAGGGACTTCGATCGACGGTGGGTTTCCAATTCGGCGTCCGGCTGCGTGTTCCGCCGTTCGGGCTTCTTCCAACCGCAATCAGACGTAAGTCCTATCCCATAAGACTGATGCCAAATTCGGAACATCCGCTGAAGCATTGCGTTCGGCAGCGTGAAACCCCAAGGCAAAGGATGACTAATCATGTCGAATTGCGAGACTGCAAAATCACATTCGTTAGGAAATCGCGTGGCTGATCTCACAGCCAAGATGCGTGAAGCGCAGATTGACGCGGGTGAAATGATGGCCTTCCACAAGGTTGCAACTATGTTGGAGGACAGCCAAGGACGTATCAATGGCGACGACTTGATCGCCGCATCCTTCGTTCTGCTGGAAGACCGAGCGCCCGAGTGACCTTGCGTTGGTCGGCTTCGATCGTTCCTCGATCAGCAATGCGAAGCCTTTTTTGTCACGGCTGGCGTCTCGCGGGACTGCGGGAATAGCTCAAGCCTAAAGGGTGCTGGCCGGGCGGCTAACAGCCAAGAGACACCGCTTCGGGATCGGCCGCCACGCGCCCGCTTTGTCCGAGGGAGGGCATTCCCTTTTAAGACAGCTACGGCGTGTCCTCGCTATCAGTGCCATGCATGCTGGAGCCATGCATGAAGGACTGGATCTCGTTCACATCGATCTTGCCATCACCATTCTCGTCAATGCTACTGAACATCCTGCCCACCGCGCGTTGAACCTCGTCCTCGGACACCGATCCGTCGCCATCGGTGTCCAACAGCCCGAACATCAGTCGCATGCCGGCACCGCGCATCATCTGATGATGCCAGCGTCCAGCCATTCTGTGTCCACGATCGCGGCCACCGTGGTTCTGCCAACGGTCGCCATCTTCATCGTGGCGGTCAGCATCCTCGTTGCGATCGCCTTGATAGCTGCGACTATCTTCCTCGCGGAAACCTTCTTCGGAACCGCGATCCTGCTGCATTCTCTCCCGGACAGCTTGCTCAACCATCTGGCGGATCATTTCGCGTGTTGGTGCATCCGCTTGTCCGGTCGCATCCGGCAACTGTCCGGCGGTCGGCGGTTCGGTTGCCGGAGCGGGTGCAGGTGTCGAGGGTGATGGTGTTCCGCTTGTCTGGGCGAGTGCGGGGGAGGTCAGGGCAATGAAAACGGCGGCCGCGGCCGTCTTGCTGTGTGGAAATCTCATGGCATGCTCCATCAGTGCTTTCGCTTGAAGGCCAAACTGGAGCTCGATGTGATTGTTCCCCGAAGGGATCAGGTCACGGCGAAGTTACTGAGGCATGCCCCGTCTGAGGTAGATCAGGGTCTTCGCCAGGGAATAATTCGGCTCTTCTTCCCTAGGCACAAGAGGAAGCCGGCGCCCATTTTTGCGGGCAATGAACGTTGGACATTCGGCCTCGCCAATTTTCTGCCAATCGATCATACCGACGCACCAATTCCCTCTGCGTCCTCTGCTTTCGCGGGACGGAAGCCGTTTCGACCGCACGCCGTTAATCGCGAATCCCAGGTCAATATGCTGCGCGGCCATGATGCATATTTTTATGTCACGGACCTCTGTCCGTCTGGACACGATGTTAGCCAGCGCTAAATCAGAGCAATGCGACGCCTACTGCTGGGACTTACAGTTTTTCTCTTTTGGACCACGTTGCTTCAGGCCGAGGCGTGGCAGCCCTTCGGCGTCCGACAGCTTGGCTTTAGTTTCGATATTCCTCCGAATTTCGTCCTGACCCAGAATTCGGAGCAGGGCGCGGCTTTTCAGGGCCCAAGAGACGCGTTTCTGGTCGTTTGGGGCGCGCGACTGGGCAAAGCAAGTTTTCGCGCCGAGATTGAACATCGCATGATCGAGGACGAAAAGGCCGGTTGGCGACTGACCTATCGGCGCCTAGCCCCGAAATGGGCCAGCTACTCCGGGGTCAAGAATGGCGAGATTCGCTACGTCCGTGCAATTATGGTCTGCAACCAGCGTGCCGCGCTTTTCACAATGAATTATCGGAAATCCGAAAAGAAACCGTATGACCCTGTTGTTGTGCGCATGGTCCGGTCCCTGAGAGCGGAAGGATGTTAGCCAGCAAAGAGCGAGGTTGCCGTACTGTGCTTCCCTCGGCTAAGGGCCCAGTGGTCAACCCGGCTCCCCAATAGCCCCGCCCAGTCACATGAAAGCAGGCACCGGCAGATATGCGGCCGAACGTTCTCACGCTGGCTCAGCCGCTCAAAGCCCATCACCGAAAAGCCGCTTAGTGCGGTCGCCAGATAGAACTACCACTGAGCCATTCCCGCTGCGGCTGGGTAGCGCCTCAGTTCCGTACGCGTTCATACCAAGAACGGGCGGGGCGAACGTCCTGATAGAGCTACGGCTGTAGAAGCGCGCCGCCAAACTGCGCCCACAAGCGCTCGCACTCTCTCGCCCTTAGGCTCGGCGTACCGGGCGCGCCATAGAAGACCATGGCGCCGCGAATGTCGTATCCAAGCACCGAGGCGTTGGCCACGAACTGGATGGCTCTTCCCAAGCTGGTGATGCCGATGTCGACCTCAGCTTTGTTGGTGAGGTCGACCACGCCTACTATTTCCGCATTGGCGCTCCTGCCCGCCAAAACGGCCGTCGACATCGCATCATGCACGGCAAGAAGCATTTCGGTGAGTTGCCCGGTGGAAGGGCTCTACAAACGCTTAAACGTCAGGTTTGTTCCCAACTGGCCTTGGCGGCTTTCCGACGACCAAGAATGCGACTGCGATTACGCTCAATAGAATCACTGCGAACAGGATTGCCATGATTTCCGCGCACTGTATCGGATCACTCCGCGGCGAAGAAAACCCCGCAACATATCTCAGATAGCGGCGGGTGTTCGGCTGTAAGAACCAAACTGGGTCCCGCGGCCTCTCATGTGCGCGTAGTTGACATCGTCTGCTGGACCGAACGGTCAAGCCGAAGAGCCCAGTTCCTCTCAGCATCGAGCAGTTCATTCTGCTCAATCAAGCCATTCATAAACAGCCTGAGTATATGCGCAGCTATGCGCTCTCCGTTCTGCGAAGCAAGAGGTAGGGCGCGCTCTTTGCAGACCGTGTGACAAACCTGGGCGAGCATCTCAATCTCGCTTGGCCCCAAAAACCGACCCGGATACAACATACCGTTTTCCTGTTGGAGAGTTTGAATGGCTATCCATTACGCAGGGTCACCGGCAGCCACAATCAACTATGATAGTGAGATGTCGAGTCCCGGTGGAAAAAACAGTGAGGTCCCAAAAGTGGTCGCGCTTGTCTCCGATTGACAGATGCCTCGACGCTACACCGACCAGCGCTACCGCACCCGCTTCATCGACGCGGCTTTGCAAAGGCCTATGACCAGTTCGCTACCAGCTGCCGGACCGCCCAGGCGAGCATGCCGCCGGCCCTCCCGAAGCGCGATGTCGTGGATGAGGCAGCCTTTTCCGTATACATCCAGCTGTTACGCTGCGCATCTGCTTCGGTTCGAAAACTCGCCGCGAGCCTGGCGTGCTCGCGTGTCCGGGCCGAAAACGCCTTCACAGCCCACATGTTGATAACGACATCGATGAGGCTGCCGCCGACCTCGTTGGCATAGGATGCTTCCCGGCAAGGGCATCGACCAATGCCCCGGGGCCGACCAGCACGAACCTGCGGGGGCTTTCCCGGAACAAAGCGTCGACGATCCGGTTCGGCAGGGAAGCGGCCAAAATTCATGCCATCGGAGATGCCGAGGCAGATGACAGATGAAAGGGAAGCTGAAGATGACGAAGTCTGGCGACCGCACCGTTCCCGGCGACGGCAAGATCGAAACCGGCCCGAACACATCTCCGCAACAGGATCCGGCAGAGGGGTCGCGCGAGACAATCGATCGCGAACTCGAGCGGACAGACGACGATAATAATTCCGACGAAGCGGAACGCTTGCGCCGAGACCTGCGGAAAGGGGTGGCGGAAGAGACCGAGCTTCCCGAACGCGGCTCGGCCTGAGGATCGCCGGAACCTTGCCAAGGCAAGAGACATGGAAGGCTCGACGCCGGTCGGATCGCTGCTTGCTTCGTGCCTTTAACGCACCGGCCACACAACCCATGCGCGGCGGTGACCCAGGAGACGGCGAGAACGGCCGCGCGACGGTCTACTCTGTTCCAGCAAACTCGGCTCGCCGAGAGCTACCACCTCTGGCGTTAGGGCCTGACGAGATGCCACCTGTCCAGGTCGCATGCCGCCAGGGTTCCGCAATCTCTATCAGGCTGCGCCGGCCTTCTGGCTGCGCTGCGAGCGGGCACGGTCGCGGGCTGCGGCAGTGCCTCCGGGAAAGCCGCTTCGATCGCTGTAGTCGCGTGGCTTGGTCCCGCTCCGAGAGTGGCGCGCGGTCACGCTTTTCGCACCGAGGATGTCGAGCAATGTGATGCCGGCGACCATGGCAAGCGCAAGGCCCACATTATCGCGCTTTGGGTTGCCATGCCGATACGCTGTCAGCAACGTCGCGATATCCAGGCCGTCGCCGGCCACCCGGCTCCACAGCCCGGCCTGCTTGTCCACTGAAAGCGAGAGTATGCCGCTGCTTATTTCCCGCGCCCCATAAGCGCGGATCAGGTCTTCCTTGCCGCGCATGCCGAGCGCGCCGGCAATCCGCTCGGCGCCAACCAGCTCGGCGACGCCAAGCGCGATGCTGAACCAGCCGAGCTTGCGGGCAAGGCCATCGGAGGCCCCGACCGCACTCTGCCCAGTCTTCAGCACTTTGGGATCGCCAGGCGATCGGGTGATGTTGGTAAGTTTGGCAATCACGTTCATGACGATTTCCCTACGGTTTCAGTACAACCTTGATGCAGCTGTCCTGCTTGTCGCGAAACACCTTGTACATCTCCGGTCCCTGCTCGAGCCCCACGGTATGGGTGATGACGAAGGATGGGTCGATCTGGCCATCTTCGATGCGGCGCAACAGATCCTCGGTCCAACGGTTGACATGGGTCTGCCCCATTCGGAAGGTGAGCCCCTTGTTCATTGCCTGTCCCATCGGAATCTTGTCGACCAGCCCGCTGTAGACGCCGGGGATCGAGATCACGCCGGCCGGCCGGCAGACATAGATCATCTCACGCAAAACGTGCGGTCGATCATTTTCCATCAGCATCAACTGCTTTGCGCGATCGTAGACGGTATCGGGCTGGGCCAGCGAGACGTGGCTTTCCATGCCGACGCAATCGATGCACTTCTCCGGGCCCTTTCCGCCGGTGAGTTCCCGCAGTCGTTCGACGACACTTTCCTCGGCGAAATTGATGGCGATGGCGCCGCCGGCCGTGGCCATGGAAAGCCGTTCCGGCAGGCAATCGATCGCCACCACCTGTTTCGCGCCGAGCAGCAGGGCGCTGCGTATGGCCATCTGCCCGACTGGGCCGCAGCCCCACACCGCAACCGTATCGGTGGGCTCAATGTCGCACTGTGCCGCCGCCTGCCAGCCGGTAGGAAAAATATCGCCGAGGAAGAGAACCTGCTCGTCGGTAAGGCTGTCAGGCACCTTTACGTGCGTGGCATCGGCGAACGGCACACGCATGTATTCCGCCTGTCCCCCGGGATAGCCGCCGGTCAAATGAGTGTAGCCGAACAGACCCGCGGTGGTGTGCCCGAACACCTTGTCACCGAGATTCTTCTTGCGGTTTGTGCGTTCGCAAACCGAAAAGTTCTGTCGCTTGCACTGGTCGCACTCACCGCAGATTATGGTGAACGGCACGACGATGCGGTCTCCCTCCTTCAGAGCGCCGTTGACGCCCTTGCCGACCTCGACGACCTCTCCCATCATCTCGTGGCCCATGATGTCGCCGGGCAGCATGGCTGGCACATAGTTGTGGTAGAGGTGAAGGTCGGAGCCGCATATGGCACAACTCGTCACCTTGATGATCGCGTCACGTTCATCCTCAATTTCCGGGTCCGAAACCTGATCGCAGCGTATGTCTTCCTTGCCGTGCCAGACCAACGCTCGCATAGCTTGCTCCTATTTTCGCAAGATCTGTGAGTAGGGACCTCGCGCCTGTCCTAAGCGGGCCGATGCCTGGTTGGATCGACTGTGCCGCTGCTTGTCGAACCACAGGGGCGGACCGATGTTCCGGGAGCTCGAGAGAATTTTTGGGCCATGCCAGACCCGCACCTTGGAAGGATCTGTCGCGGGCACCAGCGGCCTTCCCCGGGGCGCGTCGGGCACGAGCCGCTGGAGCCCGACCCACGAATGGACGTACTCAAGTGTACCAAAATACGTTCGGTCCGCAGGTGTCCTTCGCGGCGGCTGATACCCCATCTGCTCGATTCTTGCGGCCATAACCGGCATTCTCTTCCTCGCCCGCACAGGGTCGGCAGAAGCAGCGCTGTGACCGGAGCAGGTAGGAGATGCCGCTCACCGGCGGGCGCGCAGTCCGACCCCGACGCGATCGACACGAGGTGGATGGGCGCCATCGCGACGGCGGCTCTAGCGGAGTATTTCGCAGAAATACAATGATTAGCGGGCAGGGCAGACTGCTAGCCGTGGGCAGCCATGAACATGGCGACGGCCGACCGGCAATAGGATTCGATTTCGTTGTCGTCCGCTGCTCTCGCCTCATCGAAGCGTGCGATAATCAGGAGATCGGATCCTTTGAAAAGCGCGGCAAACAAGCGGGCGGACCGGAGAGGATCGGGCACGTTCAGAACCGCCTTCGCGTGCAACTGACGCAACAGGGCCTCGATTTGGGCGATGACATTGGCGGGGCCGGCTTCGTAATGGAGCTTGCTTAAGGACTTTGGATTCGTCTGGTCGGCCATGACCATGGCTTCGACACTGCGGACATCTGATCTCAACAGCGTGCGAAGCAGGGATGATCCCACCGCCATGAGCTGATCCTCGACCGAACCGCCGACGCCTTCAAGAAGGGCCTGTGGTGCAAACAACTGATGGCAGCCGGACGCGATGGCCGCGCTGAACAGCGCCTCCTTGTTCTCGAAGTGCCGATAGATGCTGAGTTTGGATATCTTCGCCCGCTGGGCGACCTTGTCCAATGTGGTCGCTTGAAAACCCGATTCCACAAAGAGTTCGGCCGCAGCGTCGAGTATCGTTTGCCCAAGCGCCTCGTTGGCGGGTCGGCCGCGCCGGCCCTGGCTATTTTCGGTCACGACAATTCCAGTCCTTGACAGTATCCTAATTCTTGGATTACGATACCATGTAGTTTCTGAAATGCGCAAGCCGATGGGTAGGTTTGGTCCAACCAGCCCCTCATCCACAACACGGAGCCCATCATGGATGACGTCATCATCATCGGCGGCAGCTTTGCCGGTCTCGCCGGTGCCCTGCAACTCGGCCGTGCCCGCCGTAAGGTCACCGTTCTCGATACCGGCCTGCCGCGCAACCGCTTCGCCGGCCACTCGCATGGCCTGCTCGGCCACGATCACAAGCCACCGCTGGACATCCTGGCCGAGGCGCGGCGGCAGCTGGCGCGCTATCCCACGATCAAGCTGGTCAATGCCCGGGCCGACAGTCTCTCCGGGGCCATCGACGATTTCTCCGTCCTCACTGGCGATGGCGGAAGCCTCGGCGCGCGCCGCCTGATCCTGAGCTATGGCGTCGCCGACCAGATGCCTGATGTTCCGGGCTTTGCCGAAGGTTGGGGCACGTCCATCGTGCCCTGCCCCTATTGCGACGGCTTTGAAGTCGCCGGCCAGCATTGGGGCCTCGTCTGGTCCGGCCCACAGTCGATGAATCAGGTCAGGCTGTTCCACGATTGGACCGACAGGTTGACGGTCTTCGCTGATGGTCACGACATTCCGCCCGATATCCGGGCCGGTCTGGCGCGCCGCAACATACCTGTCGTCGACGGCCGGATCAGCGAGATCGCCCATCACGGGGGGCACAACGCCACCGTCAAGCTCGATACCGGCCCCAATGTCGCGGTCGACATCCTGTTCGCGCATCCGCGCAACAAGCCGTCCGCAAGCCTGCACGAATCACTGGGCCTCGCCACGGTCGATACGCCCCTCGGCGTAATCCTCAAGGTCGACGAGCGCCGCGAAACCAGCATGCCCGGCATCTACGCCGCGGGCGACCTCGCCAACCCCCTCACGCCGCCATCGGTCACCCTGGCAATATCGCACGGCGCGACGGCTGGGATCTCCGCCCAGCAGTCGATGCTGGTTTGAGAGCGCAGAATCCCTTCTCGGGGTGCCGCGGGCTATCATATTCTGAAGGCGAGGTTACGGAACGCCGGCCCGCTCTCCCCTGAGAGGCATCTTTGGCCGGTTGGCTTTGGGAACTCAACTGCGCTGCCTCCATGACGGCGATCGCCGACATCGGTTATCAAGCTCAATCACGTGGAAAGCATGAACCACGTCGACGTCGACACCGCCGGCGGGCTTACGGCACCCGGTGGCGGGAGATTCGCCACCGCTGTCGGTACCCGATGCTGCGACGCTACTTTGCAGAACGGTCGCGCCCAGCAGCGCTTCTGGCGGAAGTCTCAGGCGGCTACGACGCGGGCCAACAGTGACGCGGCCTCGGTGCCAGCCAAGCCAAGGTCGCGGACGCTGCTCATATGATTGGCCCCGCCAAGGGTCGTGCGCGAAACAGTCAGTCCCTGTGTGTCAAGGTGGTCCGTGAAGAGTGCGGCCTGGCTGTGGAACGGCGGCGTTTCATCGGCGCCGACCGAGATATCTACGCCCACGGATGGATCGAAACTGTGGTCGATCGGCGAGAATCGGCGGGCCTCCTCGTCGGTGATCGCGATCTCCGCGGCAAGGAACGACATCTGCAATGGCTTCAGGTCGTAAAGGCCGCCAAGCAGCAGCGCAGCTTTGATGCCGGAAGGCCGCTCGTCACCGTCGAAAAGCATTGTTGCCAGATGCGCACCGGCGGAATGACCGCTAACGGTCAGCAGGCCGGGATTGCCGCCATGGTGTGCGACATTGTCAAATACCCATCGCTTGGCGCGGCGCACCTGGTCGACGATCCTGGCCATCCTGACGGTCGGCATCAGCGCGTAGTCGACAATGACCGCGATCGCGCCTGCGTTCGTAACGGTCTCGGCGACGTAGGAATAGTCGCGCTTGGAGAACATGCGCCAATAGCCCCCGTGGATGAACATGTGCACCGGCAGGCGGTCCCGTTTGCCCTCGGGAAAGAACAGATCGATGGTTTCGGTGGCGTCAGCCCCGTAGGCGACATCGGCGACCATGGGAACGTTCGCCCTGGTCTCCTCGCTTCTGCGAACGATCTCGGCGACCATGTCGTCGAACTCGACCACATGATCGCGAATGCGAAACGGATCTTTGGCGGGATGTCCGCTCACAGGGTCACGGCGATGTACTTGGCCTCCATGAACTCGGCAACGCCATGCTTCTGGCCGCCTTCTCGCCCCAACCCGCTTTGCTTGACTCCGCCGAAGGGCGCCGCCGGATCCGACATCAGGCCGCGGTTGAGCGCGATCATGCCCGACTCGATCTTTGATGCCACGCGCATTCCTCTGGCCAGGTCGCGCGTGTAGATGTAGGCCGCGAGACCGTATTCTGTGTCGTTGGCCTTGGCGATGACCTCCGCCTCGCTGTCGAAGTGCATGATCGGCGCCACCGGACCGAATATCTCCTCGTGGAGCATGGCGGCGTCGGCCGGCACGTCCTTGAGCACCGTTGGCGGATAGAAAAAGCCTCTGCCTTCAGATACGCCGCCGCCACACAGGATTTTGGCGCCGCGGGCAACGGCGTCCTGCACAAGCCGGTCGATCTTGTGCACAGCCTTCCTGGTGATCATCGGCCCGCATTCTGTGTCTGAGTCTGTGCCCGGGCCCAGGTTGAGTGCCGCCATGCGTCTGGTCAAGCCTTCCGCGAAAGCATCATGGATGCCGGCCTGGACGTAAAGCCGGTTGGCGGCCGTGCAGGCTTCACCGGCGTTGCGCATCTTGGCAACCATCGCACCGTCAAGGGCGGCTTCCAGGTCGGCGTCGTCGAAGACGATGAAGGGTGCGTTGCCGCCAAGCTCCATGGAACAGGAGATGACGTGTTTCGCGGCTTCGGCCAGCAGCACGCGGCCGACGCCGGTCGAGCCGGTGAAGGACAGCTTTCGCACGCGCGGATCGGCCAGCATGGCCGCCGTCACCGGCCCGGGGGTCGAGGTCGTCAGGACGTTGACGACGCCGGGCGGCACGCCGGCCTCCTCGTAGAGCGCCGCAAGCGCATAGGCCGTCAGCGGCGTCTCGCTGGCGGGCTTCAGGATCACCGTACAGCCGGCCGCCAGCGCCGGAGCGATTTTACGTGTCGCCATGGCGGCTGGGAAATTCCATGGCGTGATGAGCACGCAAATGCCGATGGGCTGGTAGTCGACAATGATCCGGTTCGCGCCCGAGGGTGCAAGGCCGAACTCGCCGTTGATGCGGACCGCTTCCTCGGCGTTCCAGCGAAAGAACTCCGCCGCATAGGCGACTTCGCCGCGCGCATCGCGCAGCGCCTTGCCGTTCTCCAGCGAGATCAGCGCGGCCAACGTCTCCGCCCGTTCCGTCATCAGTTCGAAGCAGCGTCGCAGGATTTCCGATCGCCTGCGTGGCGGGGTCTCGCGCCAGCCGGCCGCCGCCTTCGCGGCAGCGTCGACGGCGGCGGCGGCATCAGTGAGCGTTGCATCGGGAACCGCAGCGATCACGGCTTCAGTCGAGGGATCGACCACTTCGATCACGCGGCCCTCCGATGAGGGCCGCCAGCGTCCGCCAATGTAGAGACCGTGCGAGACCGTGGCGTAGTCGAACATATCTTGATCCCCGTCGGATATGCCTGCGGCAATGTTCATTGGATGAGCTCCTGGTCGATCACATCGTGGTGGCGGACATGTCGCCGTCATAAGCAGCCCTGACCAGCTGTCGCATCGCGGTAAGGTCGAACGGGCGGGGATTGTTCTTGATCAACCGGTCGATGCCCAGCGCCTGCTCAGCCGTCCAGTCGATCTTGTCTTCGGGAAGACCCAGTTCGGCCAATGTCGGTGTGATGCCGATGGCGCCAAACAGCCGGCTCACCTCACGGATGGTGGCGTGCGCCAAGGCATCGGCGTCGCCGCCGCCCTGATGGGAAAGGCCGAGAGCAGTGCCGACTTCCGCAATCTCCGCGGCTGCTGCGGCCAGATTGTAGGTCATCACGTAGGGCAGCATCGTGGCCACTCCCAGGCCATGCGGGGTGTGGGTAAGCGCGCCAACGGGATACTGCACCGCATGGGCGGCGGCCGTTCCCGCCGTGCCGAAAGCGCAACCGGCGGCCAGCGCTCCCATCATCACCTCGGCGCGCGCATCCTCGTCCGATCCGTCGCGATATGCCTTTTCCAGACTGCGGCCGAGCAGCCTGATGGCCAAAAGCGCGAAATGATCGGTCAGAGCGCTCTTGCCGATGAACACGTGCTGTTGCGGCAAATGAGGGTCGGCGCCGCGTTTGGCCGCTGTGAAGGCCTCGATTGCGTGCGTCAGCGCGTCGGCGCCGGCGATCGCCGTCAAGGATGGTGGACAGGTCACCGTCAGATCCGGATCGCAAAGCGCCACTGCCGCGATGAGATGCGGACTGGCGATACCCACTTTCAGCGTCCGATCCGGGTCGGAGATCACGGCGACGGGGGTCACCTCGGAGCCTGTTCCAGCCGTCGTCGGCACTGCGATCACCGGAAGGGTAGGGCCGGGTACCTTGAACTCGCCATAGTAGTCCTCGAGCTTGCCGCCGTGGCTGAGCAGAAGTGCAGCGCATTTGGCCATGTCGAGGCAACTGCCGCCCCCGATGCCGATCACCATGTCCGGCTTGAAATCCTTCGCCTGCGCAATGCAGGTGGCGACGCTGTCGCGCGGCACATCCGGCAGCGTTCGGTCGAAGACCAGCGCCTCGATCACCGCGTTGTGCAAGCCAGCCAGAATCTCGGCGAACTGCGACGTCGCCGCGAAGCGCTCATCGGTACAGACGAACGCACGCCGTCCATATTTGGCGGCAATGGCAGGCAGGACATGGCGCTGGCCTTTGCCAAATAGAATCTCGCTCGGCAGGCGCGCCGCTGCAAACAAGCTCATGCACAAGATCCTGCGAAGACGGATTGGAAGCCGACAGGCTTGGCTTCGTGCCAGAGGCCGACCTCGGCGCTGCAGGTCATGATCATGCGATACCCCTCTAATAAAATCGTATAGGATATAGGATTGAGTTTCGCGGAGCATCATGTTAGTGGGTGGTTCTGTCAAGAGGCAAACGATGCAGAACACGGACCTGACGGTTGACAATGAAGCCCGTGCGACCGGTCGTATTCAGCGCGCCAACAGTCTGGCTGGCGACGTTTACGAAGCAATCTTCGCGCAGCTCATGTCTTTGAGGATTGCTCCGGGATCGCGCATCACCGTCGACAATCTCGTCAAGGAATTCAACGTCTCGCATACCCCAATTCGTGAAGCGCTTGGCAGGCTGGAGGGGGAAGGGCTGGTTCTGAAAACCCACCTGATCGGCTATCGCGCCGCCCCACAAATCACCCGCCGGCGCTTCGACGAGCTTTACGAGCTGCGTCTATTGCTTGAACCTGCCGCCGCGGCCAAAGCCACCGCAACAATGGACGGCGAGCGCCTTGCCGCGCTGCAGGAGGCGGCCGGCGTCATGGCTCGGCGGGTGGGGAAAGACGAACGCCTGCGCTATTCGAACTTCGCCCGTCAGGATGCGATCTTCCACGACAAGATCGTCGAGTTCGCCCAAAACGAACTCATTCGCGAGACACTGAATCACCAGCATACCCACTTCCATATCTTCCGGCTGATGTATCACTCCAGGGTGACCGAAGAGGCGCTCGACGAGCACGAGGCTATTCTCGCTGCCTTTGCCGCGGGCGATCCGGACGCCGCCGAAAAAGCCATGCGTGCGCACATCGAAAATTCGCGGGACAGGCTCCTGCCTGCGTTCGAGTAGCCTGGCGATGTTGCTTGCCCGAGGGACCCTCAAGCGCGGCGCGCCGCTGTTCGCCCAGCCTGCCGCCTACGAATTCTACTCCCCGTTCTGAGCCGATTTCGATACCGGGAAGGAGGCGCGCAGTGCACCTCGCCCCTGAAACAAGCCGAGAGGAAAAGACATGCCAGCCAAAAAAATCCTGATGCTGACCGGTGATTTCACCGAGGAGTATGAAATCTTCGTCTATCAGCAGGCGATGGAAGCGGTGGGACACACCGTTCATGTCGTGTGCCCCGACAAAAGCGCCGGAGACATGATCAAGACGTCGCTGCACGATTTCGAGGGCGATCAGACGTACACCGAAAAGCCCGGCCACAATGCGCTGATCAACAAGACCTTTGCCGACGCCGAGAAGCAGCTGAGCCAGTACGACGCTGTCTATTGCGCCGGCGGTCGTGGCCCCGAATACATCCGCACCGACAAGCGGATACAGGCAATGGTGCGCCATTTCCACGAGGCGAAAAAGCCGATCTTCACGATCTGCCATGGCGTCCAGATTCTGATCGCGGTCGACGGCGTCGTGCGCGGCAAGAAGGTGGCGGCGCTCGCCGCTTGCGAGCCGGAGGTGACGCTTGCCGGCGGCACTTATATCGATTTGTCTCCCACCGACGCCTATGTCGATGGGACCATGGTTTCAGCCAAAGGCTGGACCGCGCTTGCGGCGTTCATCCGTGAATGCCTGAAGGTGCTGGGAACGGAAATCCACCATTCTTGAACCGTTTGTCCCGGCGCCTCCCTGGGGGGGTGCGCCGGCGCCCTCAACGGCGCGGCGACTTCCGTCATTTCATCAAGTTCAGATCAGGAACCTGCGGCAGGTGTGCTCCAGAACCTTGTGCCATCATCACCTCGGACGCCTTCAAGGCGCTGCCGCATCGCGTGCGTGCACCAGCGCGCCATCCTCGTTGAGCTTTCCCAGCTTGACGGGTGCGAACCCGAGTTGATGGACTCAATGGGAGGTCGACATGAAGTCGGCGCCCGGGAGCTGTCAGGGCTTCACGAACCGAAACGCGAAGCGATCGGTCTCGCCCTTGATCGCGGGATCGAACACCTTGATCGAGTGCGGGTCATCCTTGTTCGCGAGCACGGTGCTTTCCGCGTCCAGTACGAAGCCGGCCGCCTCCACCTCCTCGCGGACGAATGCAGGGTCGATCCGATGCAGCGACCGGGTGTCGCTCGTGCCCGACCCAGTGGCGGCGGCGTGGTCGACGATAACGTAGGACCCACCGGGTTTCAGCCGCTTGTAGACAGCTCGATTGAAGTCGGCCGCCGTCGCACCCTTCTTCTGGACCAGGGCGGTGTGAAGATCGTGGTAAAACAGGTGCAGCCATAGGACATCGGCTGGCGGCGTGACCTTCGGCATCGCGACGAGATCCGCCGAGGCGGCTTCGACGTTCTCTCGGCTCGGCTCCTTCGCGAGCGTCCGCATGAGGCCGACCGGATCGTTCTTGAAGTGGGCGACTTCGGCCGGCACGAAGCTGTAGACCCGCCCCTCTGATCCGACGATGTCGGAGAAGAGGCGCGTCCAGTCTCCGTCGCCAGGGTAAACGTCGATCACGGTGGAGCCCGCCTCGATTCGTGCGAACCGGATTAAATCGGACACCTTGGATTGGTCGTACATCGAAATTTCCTAGTGGATATTCTTCTGGGTGCTCATACTGATTTCTCCATTTGCTCGGATCGGATCGGGCTTGATCCGATCCGAGTTCCGATCGCGTGCGTCGTCTCTTTGCCGGGGACGTCGCGCTCGTCAGTCGAATTTGACCAAGTCCTTGAAGATCAGATGACCCCAGCTGTTTCCGCGCGCCTGGACCAGCAGGCCACCTTCCGACACCCCGCCAAGCTTAATCGGCGCGAAACCGAGATTTTCCGCAAGCTCCCCAGTCTGTGTTGCGGCAGCATCATCGTCGCTTGCCAAGAACACGACCCTCCGGCCACCATGTACGGCCGGATCCTGATCAAGCACCGGGGCGACCAGATGGTTGAAGCCCTTGACCAGTTTTGCGCCAGAGAAGGCCTGCGCGATTAACTTGGAAGAAGGTTGTCCTCCCAGTTCCTCAGGGGGCACGCCATAGGCATTGGTCACATCGATGATCGTCTTCCCCTGCCAGGTGGGGAGCGCCTTCGCAACATTCGGGTGCGCCTCGAAGCGGACAGCCAAAAAGATGATGTCCGCCTTGATGGCTTCCGCCAGTTTTTTGGGGATGATGGTGGGTCCGATCGCGGCCGCATCGGCGGCAAAGCTTTCCGGGTCGCGTGTGGTTGCAACGGAAACTTCGATGCCGTTTCGGGCAAACGCCTTGGCAAGGGCCCGTCCGATATTGCCGAATCCTACGATTGCATAGTTCATAGTATTTCTCCGATCTGGTGCTAATGCCGGGGTCAGACTTGCGCCATGCCCCCATCGACGGCGAGATCCACGCCGGTGACGAAAGAACTTTCATCGGAGGCGAGGAACGTGACGGCAGCAGCGATTTCCTCTGGTTTGCCCCTGCAACCCATTGGGATCTGTGACGCAAACTGGGCGGCCGCTTGCTCGGCTTGCTCAGGGGTAAGGCCAGTCGTTGTCTCCAAGGCCGGCGTCTCGATTGGTCCCGGACTCATTGCATTGACGCGGATTTTGCGGTCTTTGAATTCCAGTGTCCAAGCGCGCGCGAAGTTGCGTACAGCCGCCTTGCTCGCGGCGTAGGTACTAAACCCTGGAAGCCCCAACACGTTCGACACTGAAGAATTCAGGATGATCGAACCGCCGTCTTTGAACAGGGGAAGGGCCTTCTGCACCGTAAAGAACAGACCCTTCACGTTCACATCGAAGGTCTGATCAAAATGTGCCTCGGTAGCGACGGCGAGCGGTGCGATCGTCCCCGCGCCGGCGTTGGCGAAGAGAATGTCGATATGACCATGTTTCACCTTCACGACGGCATAGAGGCGATCCAGATCTTCCAGGAGCGACACGTCACCCACGACCGTCGTAACGTTTTTCATGATGAAGGCTGCGGCCTCCTTCAACTCCTTCTCTCTTCGCCCGGTAATCACGACGTGCGCTCCTTCTTCTACGAAGCGCTTGGCTGTGGCCAATCCGATCCCGCTGCTTCCGCCCGTGATGACTGCGATCTTGCCTTCGAGTTTTTTCATAATTCTTTGTCTTTCGTTGCGCGCGGCCCAGGTACGGACCGCGCTGGGGGTCAGAGTTGAGCCAGGCCGCCGTCGACGGCGACTTCGCTGGCGGTCATGAAGCTGCTGTCCGGCGACGCGAGAAAGGCGGCCACGGCCCCGACCTCCGCCGGATTGGCCATGCGCTGGAGCGGGGTCATCGCGCCGTAGGCCTTCTGGCCTTCCTCGCCTAACGCCTCCTTCGCGAGTTCGGTCGCCGTCGCTCCGGGCGACAGCACGTTTACGCGGATGCCGGTGCCCTTCAGGTCTTCCGCCCAGGTCCGCGCCAGGTTGCGCACTGCCGCCTTGCTCGCGCTATAGGCAGTGAACCCCGGAGCGCCCGTGGTGCCGGCGCTCGACCCGGTCAGGATGATCGAACCGCCCTGGCTCATCAGCGGCAGCGCCTTCTGGACCGTGAAGATCGTACCCTTCACATTGGTGTCGAAGGTTTCGTCAATGTGCCTGGCGGTGATCTGGCCGAGCGGAAGCGGGCTTCCCGCCCCGGCATTGGCGAAGACGATATCGAGGCTTCCGCGCTCGGCCTTCACCGCAGCGTAGAGTCGGTCGAGGTCGGCCTCATCCGAGACCGAGCCCTTAACCGCGCGGGCACTAGGCCCAAGGTCAGCCACGGCGGCGTTGAGCGCTTCCTGCCGGCGGCCGAAGATGAAGACGAAGGCGCCCTCCTCGATAAAGCGCTTGGCTGCGGCGCGGCCGATGCCCGTAGCGCCGCCAGTTATCACAGCGGTCTTTCCATTCAGTCTGTTCATGTCATGCATCCTTTGTTTCGCCGTCTCGTATCTTTGGCTGTACGGGAAACTCCCGCGAGAGCCTCAAGATGGGTTCGCCGAAGTCGGGCGGTGAGTGCGCAATCGCGCACATCGCTGGTGCGAAAACGATCCAGCTAGATGATTGAACGCCGCGGCGACCGCACGAACTACGGCTGATCGTGTTAGTATGGGCTTTGCAAGCCGCACTTCGCTGCGCAGGAATGCACCATGATCGACTGGGATGACGTTCGCTACTTTCTTGCCGCCGCGCGCGTAGGCTCGGTGCGTGCTGCCGCCGCACACCTCGGTGTGAACCACTCGACCGTGCTGCGACGCATTGCTCAACTCGAGGAACGCCTCGGGGCGCAGATGTTCGAAAAGCTGCCTTCCGGCTACCGCTTGACGGCTGCGGGCGAGGAGGTCCTCGATCTCGCGACCCAGATGGAAGCGTCGTCGCACCAACTGGAGACGCGAGTCTTCGGTCGTGACCAGAGCGCGCGCGGGCTTTTGCGGGTGACGCTTCCACCGTTCCTCGCCACACACCTGCTCATGCCGGATCTCGCCGACTTCGCGCGTTTGCATCGCGACATCGAGATGGAAATCTTGTCGTCCGGTGAGCTGGCAAATCTGACCAACCGAGAGGCCGACGTCGCGATCCGCATTGTCGCCGACCGCAAGACCCTGCCGCTCAATCTTCACGGCCTGAAGGGACCGGAGCTGTTCAGCGGCGTCTACATGTCTCGCGATCGACTAGCCGCGTGGCGTGCGGGCACGCCTGATCCCATCCGGTGGATAGGCATAGACAATCATGGAATTCCGGACTGGGCGCGCGAGGGAGAAGTTCACGTCACGGGAGTACCGTTCAGGACACCTGACGCCGAGACGCAGATCATCGCGGCGCACCAAGGGATTGGGATAACGAAACTGCCGTGCTTCGTCGGAGATGCCGACCCCCTGCTGGTGAGGGTGCCGGGGATCGACGTGCCCATGCATGGGACACTGTGGCTTCTCACGCAAGGCGAGACACGCAAGACGAAGCGGGTGCGGCTCTTCACCGAGTTCGTATCCCGCAGGCTCGCCGCGTACGCTCCGCTTCTCTCGGGGCTGTCAATATCGCGCGACTGACGCCCGGCAGGTCGGCCGGCAACGCTTCCCGCAATCCGGGTGGAAGCCGAGCCGCGATGGCTTGAAGCGGCGTGTTCAATCCGCGAATCCAGTGGGAGTAGGGAAACGGCGGCAGTAGCGTAGAGGTACCAGCCTAAGCTCGACCTCTTCCCACACCATGACCAGACAACGATGCCACCGTCTTCAGCGCGCCATCGAGCATGTCGCCTTTCTCGTCTTTCAGCGCAGCTTCGCGCAACCGCCTGATCCAGTCGGCAGCGTCATCGCGGCTCCTGACCAGATCGAGCGCCGACAGCACGCGATCGAATTTGGACTGGGCGCGGAGGTGGGTGTCGCTGTAGCCCTTGATCAGCCGGCGGCAGTTCAAGATTTCGACGGCGAGCGCGTAGTCCTGAGGCGCGTGGCTGAGCGCCAGCGCATACCAGCGCTCCAGATGCGCCGTCTCGACCTTGTGGCGCAACAGGCGCCGCCGCCAGCGGCGCAGGCCGCCAATCAACCAGAGGACCGCAAAGCCGGCAAAGCTGTCGGTGCGGATGCGCCGGCCGCGATTGATGCGCCGGTCGAGAAAGCCGGCAAGTTTCGGCCGGTTCTCGATGTAGCTGCCAAACCCCGCCGGCAAGGTGCCGCAGAACTCCTCGATGCGCGGATGGAAATATTCGGTCACTTGCAGGATGGAGCCGTCCTTGACGCCCACCTCCTTGCGCACCCGCCGGTCACGCGTCGAACGTGTCTTGAGATCGGCGACGCGGATCATGTCGTCGTAGCACAGCGCGTTGGCCAGATGCTTGGCGGCAGCGATGGACAATGCATGGGCATGTTCAGCGCTATCCAGCGCGACCGCCTGGTCGAGCCGGTCGAGATACTCGCCGCCATAGGAGATGTCCTGGTAGTCGACGACCTTTCTCAGGCCCCGGAGCGCCATGTCGCGCACCGCCGCGGGCATCAGGTCGATGCGGGCGGCCAGCGCCTGCCAACCCTGCAGCAGGTTCGGCGGACCGCTCACGCGCCCTGCACCCGGAGCGGGGTCGACCGTGGCCGGTTCTGCCGGCTGTGGCGCGGGGGCCGTCGTACCGCGCGCGCGGTCGTAGGCGACGGCGAAGGCAGCAAGGCTGGCTTTCGCACCCCGGCCGCCGGCGCCGATCGCTTGCTCATAGCTTTCACGCGTGAACGGCAATGCGTCGGAGCCGGCCAGCGCGCCAAGCAGACTGGCCGAGATCATTGAGCCATTGTCCGCGGCGATCTTTTCCATGTCGAAGGCGATGAAGCGTTTCGATCCAGCTTCCGCCGTCGCGCGTACCTTGGAAGACGAGGCCCGGCCGTCACCCGGCTCGATCTTTTCCGACACCGCGGCGATACGGTGCGAGGAGGTGATCAGCGTGGTGCGATCGGGCGTGACGAAGCCCCTGATGATGGCGCGGCCGGCTTCCATCAGCTCGGCGGCGATCAATATGTCGACATCGCCTTGCGAAGGCGAAAGGGCAAAGACCGGCAGCCGGCCGGTGTCGCGGGCCATCTCGACGTAATAGATCGTAGCGCCGGTGCGCTGGGCGACGCCGGCGACCGAGGTCGATTGCGCGACATAGGAATTGCGCTCGGCGACATCGGTGATCCAGTCGGCGAGCACGCCGCCGCCCTGGCCGCCGACCGCGAGCAAAGCGAGTTTGATCACCGGCTCGGTATCGGCGGCATCGGATTTCGGGCGCAAGGGCGAAGCCTGGTCAAGCATCGGCGAACGTCAACCTGCGGCTTTCACGGCGCCGCTGCAGCAGGCCGATCACGGCGCGGCGCGTGCCTTCCAGAAAACGATCCCAGCGGCGGGGATTGTGCACGACATCGGCGCGGTAGAAGGAAGGGCACAGCACCGCTGCATCCGCCACTTCACCGCAATTGCCGCAGCCGACGCAGCTCTGGTCGATCGATGCCACCGGATCGTCGCGCAACGGATCGTCGAGCGACTTTACCGACAGCGACGGGCAGCCGGACAGCCGCATACAGGCATGGTCGCCGGTGCAGATATCCTCATCGACGCCGAACTTCGGCTTGACGACGCGAGTCCCACCCTTGATCGCCTTGTCGACCAGCGGCTTTTCGCGGCGCTGGCGATTGAGCATGCATTCAGACGAGGCAACGATGACCTTGGGACCCTTTTCGTCCGTCGTCAGCGCCTCACGTAACGTGTCCTGCATCTTGGTGATGTCATAGGTGCGGTCGACATGGCGCAGCCATTTGACGCCCATGCCCTTCACCGCCTCGGTGATCGGATGCTTGGTCGACTTGGTCTTGTTGCCCGCACGCGACGACAGGATGTCCTGCCCACCGGTGGCGGCGGAGTAAAAATTGTCGACGATAACGATGACGCCGTCGTTCTTGTTGAAGACCGCGTTGCCGATCGAGGAGGTCAGGCCATTGTGCCAGAAGCCGCCATCGCCGACGAAAGAGATCGACCGCCGTTTGGCGTCGGGCGAATTGAACGCCGATGCCGATGCCGGCCCCAGCCCGTAGCCCATGGTGGTGGCGCCGAGCTCGAAAGGCGGCATGATCGAGAACAAATGGCAGCCGATGTCGGATGCGATGTGGTGGTTCCCGAGTTCCTGCTCGACCAGCTTTGTCGCGGCAAAAATCGGCCGCTCCGGGCAACCGATGCAGAAGCCTGGCGGACGTCCCGGCACGACGTTGATCAGGTCCGCGGCGTCAACGCCGTCGCCGACCTTGTTGGGCGCGCGCACCTCACCCGGCAAGAGATGCGGGGCCTCGGCGCGCAGGAAGGCGCCGATGCCGTCCAGCATGACCTGGCCGGTATATTCGCCGGCCATCGGCAGATACTCCTTGCCGACCAGCCTGGTGCCGCGCCCGGCCTTGTGCAGCATGGCGGCAAAGGCCTGCTCGATGTAGTTGGGCTGGCCCTCCTCGACCACGAGCACCGCCTGCTTGCCTTCGCAGAAGGTGAGGAACTCGTCATCGATCAGGGGATAGACGGCGTTGAGAACGTAGAGCGGCACATCCGTCTCGCCATAGGTGTCGGCAAGGCCGAGCCGCTGCAAGGCGCGGATGACCGAATTGTACATGCCGCCCTGCATGACGATGCCGACCGAGCCATGGTCCGAACCGAAGAATTCGTTGATCTTGTTCTTGGCGATGAACTCCACCGCCGCCGGCCAGCGCTTCTGCACCTTCTCCTTCTCGTGCAGGAAGGAGGCGGGCGGCAACACGATGCGGCCGGTGTCGCGGCGCGGCGCGTCGAGCGCATCGGCCACCGTCATCGGCGGGCGCTTGTTGTCCTTGGCGATGAAATGGCCATGCACATGGCAGCAGCGGATGCGCACCTGCAGCATCACCGGCGTGTTGGATGCCTCGGACAGCTCGAAACCATCCTCCACCGCCTTGACGATCGACGGCAAATTGGGGCGCGGGTCGAGTAGCCAGACCTGGCTCTTCATGGCGAAGGCATGGCTGCGCTCCTGCATGATCGAGGAGCCTTCGCCATAGTCTTCGCCGACGATGATCAGCGCGCCGCCGGTGACGCCGCCGGAGGCGAGGTTGGCCAGTGCGTCGGACGCGACATTGGTGCCGACGGTCGACTTGAAGGTCGCCGCACCGCGAATGGGGTAATGCACCGAGGCCGCCAGCATGGCGGTGGCGGTGGCTTCCGAGGCGCTCGCCTCGAAATGCACGCCGAGTTCGCCCAGAATCTCCTGTGCGTCGGCCAGCACGTCCATCAGATGGCTGATCGGCGCGCCTTGGTATCCGCCGACATAGCCGACGCCGCATTGCAGCAGCGCCTTGGTGATGGCGAGAATGCCTTCGCCCGCAAATTCCTCGCCGGCGCCGAGCCTGAGTTTTTCGACTTCCTTGGCAAAAGAGCGTTCGGCCATTTTTCCAACCTTCCGTTGCCGGCGGTGCGGCCGGCGCCTAACGTCTAGATGTCGTGCTTGCGAATGTTCTTCAGCATCTTCTGCAATGTGGCGATCAGCGCCGCGTATTCGGCGTCGTCGACATCGTCGAACATCGCCTCGAACGCGTCATGCATTGCCGGCCAGGCGCGCGCGAACTCGGCGCGGCCGTCATCGGTCAGGAAGACATGGCGGATGCGGCTGTCTGTGACGCCTTGCTCGCGCCGCACGAAGCCTTGCCCTTCCAGCGTGTCGAGCGTGCGGCTCAAGGTCGACTGCTCGATGACGGTGTAGACCGAGAGGTCGTTGACGGTGACACCGTCGGTGACCGACAGCACGGCGAGCGTGCGGACCTGCGGAATGGTCAGGCCCTGCTTGCGGAAATCGTCGCGCAAGGTGGCGTTGTAGCGCCCCATGATGCGGTTCATCAGATAGGGCGCGAATTGCTGCAGGCCGATCTGGCCAAGCGTCGAAATGCGCTGGCGTTTTTCTGCGACCTTCTGCTCCATCACAGCCTGCCCGCCAGAAGAAAGCCGGAGCCGCCGCCGAGCCCTGCACCCGGATGGGTGGAGGCGCCGATGTGATAGAGGTTTTTGATGCCGGTCTGATGGTTGCGGCTGGTCTTGAACGGCCGCCACAGGAACGACTGGTCGATGGTGGACGACCCGCCATACGGGTCGCCGCCGACCAGATTGATGTTCATCGCTTCGAGATCGGCCGGTGAATAGGCGCGGCGCGCAATCACGCTGCCCTTGAAGCCATCGATGTGGCTGGCGAGAATGGTTTCGACGCGGTCGGCGTAGGCTTCACGCAGCGCCTCGGTCCATTGTCCGTCAGCCGGTGCATGCAGCGTGCCTGCGGCGTCGCCCTTGATGTGCCTGGGCGCCTCGGGCAGTTGCAGCCACAGGATCGCCTTGCCCTCCGGGCAGCGCGACGGATCGAGCGCATGCGGCTGGCCGACGCAGATGGTCGGCACTTCGGGCAGCATGCCGCGCGCCGCCTCGTTGCAGGCTTTCGAGACGCCATCGAGCCCCGGCGTCAGGTGCAACAATGCCACCTGGTCCAGGCCATCACCGCGCCATGCCGGCGGCTTGTTCAGCGCATAGTGAATCTGGAAATTGCCTTTGCCGTAGCGATATTTCTGTGTCGCTTCTACATCGGCCTTGGGAGCCTCGCTGCCGAGCAACCGGTGGTAAAGCTGCGTCGGCGTGACCGAACAGATGACGCTCTTGTTTGCTGTAATCGTTTCGCCCGAGGCGAGCCGTACGCCGGTCGCGCGGCCACCGCTCTGGACGATCGAGGCGACATCGGCGCCGGTGCGGATTTCGCCGCCGCGTTCACGGATCAAGGCTTCGAAGGCGGCGAGCAGGTTCTTCGCCCCGCCCTTGACGATCGGCGCGCCGGCCGCTTCCAGCGCGAAGGCAATGACCTTGGCGATCTGCCCTGAGAAAGCATCTTCCGGTCCAAGCCCGGCATGCAGCACCCAGGGCGCCCACAGCGCGCGGATTGTCTCGGACTGATAGGTGCTTTCCAACCAGCTGCGCGCCGGCACCAGTGCCTCACCCAGAAAAGCGGCAAGGCCACGCGGGCTGCGCCGCCAGGCATCGCCGGCCAACAGCTTGGCTGTCGGATAAGACCACAGGCTGCCGCCGAGCAGGCCGAACAGCAGGCCGGCATTGCGCTCGATGCTGCCGACATCGTCGGCGTGCCGGTCGCCATCGCCGGGGGCGATCGCATTGATTGCAGCGACGTTGGCGGCGCGGTCGGTGGTGAGCACGGCATGGCTGCCGTCCGGCCGCAGCACGCCGGTTGGCGTGCCGGTGTGACAGAACTCCAGCCCGTGCCGCGCGAGATCGCTGCCCAATGCCGCAAAGGCCGGCGAGGTGATGAACAGCACGAAGGTGGTCGCCATCACGTCATGGATGAAGCCGGGCGCGGTGATCTCCTCGGTACGCATGCAGCCGCCGATACGGTCATTGCGCTCGAGGACGAGCACCTTCGCGCCCTTGCCGCCAAGCATCGCCGCGCAGACCAGCGCGTTGATGCCGCTGCCAACGATGATGTGATCCGGCTGGCTCACCTCAGCGTGCTTTCTCAGCCTTTCGACACCAGCGCCAGCGCGCGGATCGGGCTGCCGGTGCCATGTTCGATCTTGAGCGGTGCGGCGATCAGGATGGCGCCCTTCGGAGGCAACTGGTCGAGGTTGCAGAGGCTGGCAAGGCCATAGCGGTTGGCCTTGTGCATCAGCGTGTGGGCTGGAAATGGCGGCTCCATGCCGCCGGCCTTGCCGGCATCGGTGCCGATGGTCTCCGAGCCCCAGCCCTTGATATCCTTGCTGATCAGGAATTGGATGGCTTCGGCCGTCGGACCTGGCGTGTGCGGGCCGGTCTCGTTGGCGTTGAGGAACTCGGCTTCCGAGCCATTGCGCTTGTACCAGTCGGTGCGCATCACCACCCATTCGCCGGCATTGATCGTGCCATGCTTGGCTTCCCATGCCTTGATGTGGGCGACGGTGAGCAGGAAATCGTGGTCGGCGGCTGCTTCCTTCGAGCAGTCGATGACGTTGACCGGGCCGACGAAATTCTGCGCCGGAATGGTGTCGGTGGCGCCGTCCGGATAGTCCTTGCCGCTGATCCAGTGCTGCGGCGCATCGAAATGCGTGCCCGAATGCTCGCCGAGCTTCAGCCAGTTCCATGCCCACCACGGACCGTTCTTGTCGTAGCGGGAGATGTTGTGGATCTCGACCTTCGGCGTGTCGACGGCAAGCTCCGGCGGCAGCTTGATCAGCGGCGTGTCGGGTCCGAGCGGCGCAGAGAGGTCGACCACCTTGATGGCGCCTGAAAGCAGTTGGCCGGCGACTTCGCCGAGGAGTTTTTGCGTGTCCATGGTCTGAAGTTCCCTCTTGTCGGTGATGATCAAGGCTCGTCTCGGCCCTTAATATCCTACTAGACGAAAACATATGCATCTGCAATTATCTTTAAGCATAAAGGAAATGGGAACGGGGCGTGAGCGAGTTCGACGCCATCTTTGTCGGGGCGGGCCACAACAGTCTGGCATGCGCTGCGCATCTGGCACTCAAGGGCTGGAAAACCGGGATTTTCGAGCGCAGTGCAGCAATCGGCGGCACCGTCCAGACACACGAATATACGCTTCCCGGCTTCCGGCACGATTTCGGTGCAATGAATCTGAGCCTGTTCGCCGGCTCCACCTTCCACCGGAAATATGCAAATGAATTGAAAGCACAGGGTCTTGAGTTCGCGCCGGTCGCCGACTGTTTTGCCAGCGCCTTCCCGGACGGACGCTGGTTCGGCGTCAGCAACGATCTGGAAAAAACCACCGGCCGCATGGCCGCTTTCTCCACCGCCGATGCCGCGACCTGGCGTAGACTGGTCGCTGCCTTCCCGGCAGAGGCCGAGCATCTGTTCCGGCTGCTGGGCTCGCCGATGAGTGCCCGCGCGCTTGCCGGCACCGCCTGGAACCTGTGGCGCAAGAAGGGCATGTCAGGCGCGCTCGATACTGGTAGGCTTTTGCTGTCATCGCCGCGCGCCTGGCTGGAGGAAAATTTCGAGTCTGCCCATGTGCGGGCAACGCTCGCCACCTGGGGCATGCATCTCGACTTCGCCCCCGACATCGCCGGCGGCGCCGTGTTCCCCTATCTGGAATCCATGGCCAACCAGACCTTTGGCATGGTGCTAGGCAAGGGCGGCGCCGACACGATCATCCGGGCGCTGGCAGGTATGGTCACCTCGGCGGGCGGCAAGATCGTCACAGGGACAGAGGTTGCCGAAATCACCGTTTCCGCCGGCAAGGCGACCGGCGTGCGGCTTGCGTCCGGTGAGACGCATACGGTAACCAAGGCGGTCATTGCCGGCGTCGCGCCCAGGGCGCTGACCGGCAAGTTGCTGCCCAACGGTTCCGGCGACACCGGCTTCGATGTGGCGATGCAGAAATTTCGGCACGCGCCGGGCACGATGATGATCCATCTGGCGCTCGACGACCTGCCGGACTGGCGCGCCGGGGCCGAGCTGCGGCAGTTCGCCTATGTGCATCTGTCGCCCTCGCTCGACGCGATGTCGCGCACCTATCAGCAGGCGATGGCGGGCATGCTGCCGGACGAACCGGTGCTGGTCGTCGGCCAGCCGACAGCGGTCGATCCGTCACGCGCGCCGCAGGGCAAGCATGTGCTGTGGGTGCAGGTGCGCATGCTGCCCGCCGAAATCCTGGGCGATGCGGCCGGCAAGATCGCGCCCGCGCATTGGGATCAGGTCAAGGACGTCTATGCCGAACGCGTGCTCGACACCATCGAGATCTACGCACCCGGACTGCACGCGAAAATCCTCGGCCGTGCAGTGTTCTCGCCAATCGACCTCGAGCGTGAGAACCCCAATCTCGTCGGTGGCGACCAGGTCTGCGGCAGCCATCATCTGGCGCAGAACTTCTTGTTTCGCCCGGCGCGCGGCTATGCCGGCTGGAACACGCCGGTCGCCAATCTGCACCTCACGGGCGCCGCGACATGGCCGGGCGCCGGCAGCGGCGCGGCCTCGGGCTACATGCTCGCGCAACAGCTTGGCGGGAGGTAGCTCGGAAGATTTCAGGAGGGCGACGAGAGGCAAGGCGCTGCTGCCCACGAAGCCTGAAGCTATGAACTGGTAGTGCCGCGCAAAGACAACAAACAACAAGGGGAACGACCATGACAATCAACAGACGCGAATTGCTGGGATACAGTGCCGCGGCACTTGGTGCGGCCGCAATCGGCCTGCCGCAGATCGCCAAGGCAGCGGGCGAACTGACCATCGCCTATAACGTCAACCTGCCGTCCTGGAATCCGACCACCGGACCCTCGGCCGTCAACCCGACGATCCAGGGCCTCTACCAGTCGGTGTTCGACCAGTTCATTCCGCAAAAGCCGGACCTGTCCTTTGCGCCTGGCCTGCTCACCGAATGGGGCTGGAACGAGGATCGTACCAAGGTGACGATGACGGTGCGCGAAGGCGTGACCTGGCATGACGGCTCGCCCTTCACGCCCGAGGACGTGGTCTGGTCGCTGCAGCGGGCGGGCGACGAAAAGACCGGCAATCCGATCCAGTTCGTCTGGAAGAACGTCAACAATTTCAAGATCGACGGCAACAAGATCACCGGCGACGTCGTGCAGTTCGATCCGGTCTATTTCAAATGGATGTCGTTCCTGACCGGCTACATCCTGCCGAAGGCCTATTACGAGAAGGTTGGCGCGGAAGGGTTCGAGAAGGCGCCGATCGGCACCGGCCCGTACATGGTGGAAAAATTCGAGCGAAATGCTTTCCTCCGACTGAAGGCCAACCCGCACTATTGGGGCGACAAGCCGGCCTTCGAGAATGTGACGATCAAGTTCGTCACCGACGCGGCGAGCCGCGTTGCCGAGATCGAATCCGGTTCCTCGCAGGTGACGCTGGAGGTCCCCTATGAAGAGTATGACCGGCTGATCGCCAAGGACGGGCTTGCCGGCTCGTGCAAGCCTGTTTCCGACATCGGCATGATCTTCTTCAATGACATTGAAGCGATGCTGGACAAGAACGTCCGCCAGGCCGCTGTCATGGCTGTGGACAAGGAGCTTCTGGTCAAACGGCTGCTGCGCGGCTATGGCCAGCCGATCGCTACGCTGGAGACCCCGGAGTACACGGCCTTCGATGCCTCGATCAAGGTCGAGCACAATCCTGAAAAGGCCAAGGAGCTGCTCGCGGCTTCCGGCTATTCGCCGGAAAAACCGGTCAAGTTCACCTTCCAGACGACCAAGGGCTTCAAGCCCAAGGATTATGAGATGATCCAGGCAATCGTCGGCATGTGGCGCAAGGTCGGCATCGAGGCGACGATCGAGGTCTACGAGATCGCCAAGCACTATGAACTGCGCGCCGCCGACAAGCTGGCGCCGGCCGCCTTCTACAATTGGGGCAACGCCATCGGCGACCCTACGACGTCGACGGGTTTTGCCATGTATGGGCCGAGCCCGCACTCGGTGTGGGACAGCCAGGACCTGACCGACATGATCAATCCGCTCTGGGGCGAGAAGGACGAGGCCAAGCGCATCGCCGGCTGGAAGGCTGTCGACAACTATATCGCCGAGCAGGCCTATGTGCTGCCGTTGATTCAGTATGCGCAACCGATCGTGCATGCCAAGGGCGTCAACGTGGTGCAGCATGTGTCCGGCGCGCTGCTGCCGGCGCTGATGACCCCGGCCTGATATCGGCTTGTGGGCGCCACCCTTCGCTGAGCGGCCCCCTCATCCGGCCCTTCGGGCCACCTTCTCCCCGCTGGGGAGAAGAGACCAGCTCAGCTGTCCGTGACCTCTTCTCCCCTTGGGGAGAAGGTGGCCGCGAAGCGGACGAATGAGGGGGCTCTTCGTTAGAAACGCACTGGGCCAACACCAGAATGCTCCTGCAACGATTCCTGATCCGTCTGCTGACGATGCTGATCACGCTGTTCGGCGTGGCTGTCGTCGTCTTTGTCGTGATCCGCGTCGCGCCTGGTGACCCGATCGCCATGATGCTGCCCCCCGGTGCGACAGATGCCGACATCGACCGGCTGCGTGCACTCTACGGGCTCGACAAGACCATCGTGCAGCAATTCTTCATCTGGCTGTCCGGCGTCGTCAGGGGCGATTTCGGCACCTCGATTTCGCTCAGGCAAGATGTGCTCAGCCTCGTCTTCAATCGTTTGCCGGCAACGCTGGAACTTGCCATCATCGCGCTCGTCATGGCGGTTGGGCTCGGCGGCACGACGGCGATCCTCGGAGCCCGCGAGCGCGGCACGGCGGTCGAAGCCGGCATCGATATCGCCAGCGGCGCCGCCCTTTCCATTCCCGATTTCCTGTGGGGCCTCGTGCTGATCCTTTTGTTTGGCGTGCTGGTGCCGATCTTCGATATCTCCGGCCGCGTGTCGCCGCAGCTCGACCTCCCCTTCGTCACCCAGTTCTATTTCTTCGAGAGCTTGCTTCGGCTGCGCCTCGACCTGACCTGGGATCTGCTGAAGCACATGCTGATGCCGGCAGTAGCCTTGGCATTGCCGCTGGCCGCAATCATCGCGCAGTTGCTGAAACAGTCGCTGAAGGAAGTGCTGGACCTCGACTATGTCGTGCTGGCGCGGGTGAAGGGGTTTTCGGAAACGCAGGTTATCCTGCGCGAGGCGCTGAAGAACGCTGCCTTGCCGACACTGACTCTCGTCGGCGTCCAGTTCACCTTCCTTGTCGGCGGCACGGTCATCGTCGAGCGGCTGTTTTCCTACGAAGGGCTCGGCAATATGGCGATCGATGCCGTCATCAACCGCGACCTGCCGCTGATCCAAGGCATCGTGCTGGTGTTCGCGCTGCTGTTCGTGCTGATCAATCTTGCAGTCGACATGATGTATGCGCTGCTCAATCCGAGGCTGCGCCATGGATGAGGCACGCATGGCCCGGCGCGGATTGGGCCCGAGGCTGTGGCTGGCCGGCGGCTGGCTGCTGCTGGCGCTTCTTGCCGCGATGTTCGCGCCGCTGGTGGCGCCGCAGGACCCGCTGGCGCAGGATCTGATGCTGGAGCGGCTGCCGCCCTTCTGGCTCGATGGCACCGAGCCCGGCTATTGGCTGGGCACCGACAGCCTCGGCCGCGACCTCTTGTCCCGGCTTATCTTCGGCGGCCGCATCGCCTTCATCGTCGCTTTTGCGGCGGCGATTGCCGCCTGCCTCGTTGGCTCGACACTCGGACTGGTCGCCGGCTATTTCGGTGGCTGGGCCGACCGGATCATTTCGCGCATCGTCGATGTCTGGATGGCGTTTCCGCCGGTGCTGTTCGCCATCCTGCTGGTCGCGGTGCTCGGCACTGGTCTCAGCTCCGTCATCCTCGCCATCGCCATCATCGACTGGACGCGCTTTTGCCGGGTGATCCGCGCCGAAGCGATGGGCCAGTCGCGCATGGACTACGTCGAGAACGCCCGCATCGCCGGCTATGGCCGCATCGGCATCATGCTGCGCGAGGTGCTGCCCAATGTACTGCCCTCGATCGTGGCGCTGCTGTCGCTGGAAATGGGCATCGCCGTCATCGTCGAGGCCATCCTGTCCTTCGTCAATCTGTCGATCTCGACCGACGATCCCACCTGGGGCGGCATCATCGCCGAGGGCCGGCTGTCGATACATCAAGCCTGGTGGGTGCTGGTGTTTCCGCTTGTCACGCTGATCCTCACCGTGCTGTCGTTCAGCCAGTTCGGCGAGGCGCTGAAGACACGCTTCGATCCGGTGCTGCGATGAGCGCTTGCCTGGATATTGCCAATCTGAGCGCCGTGCTGCCGAACGGCCAGCGAGTGCTGCGCTCGGTGTCGCTTTCCGTGCAGCGGGGTGAGGTGCGTGCTCTTGTCGGCGAGAGCGGCGCCGGCAAGACGATGATCGGCAAGGCGGTGCTCGGTGTGCTGCCGTCAAGCGTGCGCATCGTCGAAGGCGCCATGCAGCTCGAAGGCCAAGAGCTCGGCAGGCTGCAGCCCAAGGCAAGGCGTACGCTGATCGGCGCCCGCACGGCGCTGATCCCGCAGGATCCGTTGACTGCGCTCAACCCGTCGCGCCGCATCGGTCCGCAGATGACTGACCGGCTGGTGCGCATTCTCGGCTGGAGCGGTGACAAGGCGGACAAGCGGATCCGGCAATTGTTGGATGAAGTGCAGATCCGCGATCCCGACCGGGTGCTGAAATGCTATCCGCACGAGCTGTCCGGCGGCATGCGCCAGCGCGTGCTGATCGCCGCCGCCTTCGCCGCCGAGCCACGGCTGATCGTGGCCGACGAGCCGACAACCGCGCTCGACGTTACCGTGCAAAAGCAGATCCTGCGCCTGATCGCCGAGCTGCAGCGCGAGCATGGCACCGCGATCCTGTTCGTCACCCACGATCTCGGCGTCGTTGCAAAGATCAGCCAGAAGGTGTCGGTGCTTTATGCCGGCAAAGTGGTGGAGGAAGCCGAGACGGCTGCTCTCTTCGGCGCCCCGCAGCACCCATACACGCGGGCACTGATGGCCGCGACGCCGCGTTACACAGATCCTTTCGCCTCGCTGATGCCGGTGGACGAGACCGTGCTGGCCGGGCTTGCCGCTGAGATCGACGCGGCAGACCAGGCGTGGAGGCGGCCGCATGGTTGAGCCGCTGTTTTCCGTCCGCGGGCTGAAGGTGGCGCTGCCCGACATGACCCGCAAGCCGCTGATCGGCCGCGCGCCGCTGGCCGAGATTTTGAAAGGCCTGGACTTCGATTTGCCGAGGGGTTCGGTGACCGGCATCGTCGGTGAATCCGGGTCCGGAAAATCGACGCTCGGCCGCACGCTTGTCAGACTTCTGGAGCCGAGCGTCGGCAGCATCCATTTCGAGGGCCGCGATATCGCCCATCTGCCGGATGCAGAGCTGCGACCTCTGCGCCGCGACCTGCAGATGATCTTCCAGGACCCGATGTCGTCGCTCAACCCGCGTCGCACCATCGCCCGCATCATTGCCGCGCCGCTCAAGCAGAATGGGCTTGGCGACAGGCTTAGGGAACGCGTCGCCGAGGCATTGCATCGCGTCGGCCTGCCGCAAAGCTTCGCTAGTCGCTATCGTCATGAACTGTCGGGCGGGCAGCGCCAGCGCGTCGGAATTGCGCGCGCGTTGGCGCTTTCGCCGAAATTCGTGCTGGCCGACGAGATCGTCTCCGGCCTCGACGTATCGACGCAGGCGCAGATCCTCACCCTTTTGGAGAGACTGGCCGCGGAGATGGGGCTGACGGTCGCCTTCATCAGCCACGACCTGTCGGTCATCCGGCGGCTGTGCCAACAAGTGATCGTCATGCGCGAGGGCAGGATCGTCGAGGCGAGCGCCACCGATGCGCTGTTCGACAATCCCAAGGAGACCTACACGCGCGACCTGCTTGCCGCCATCCCACTGCCTGAGATCGACGCGGACTGGTTGCGGCCAGCAACGAAAGCGCCGGCATAGGACTGTTCACCCCCCACGCCGAACAGCGGGCTTCGGACGTGCATGAGGGCAAAATCAGCCCGCGAACGGAGGGTAATATGAATTACGCAGCCCGCGGCACGATGCTTGCCGCGATCCTGTTCTGCTCGATGGGAACGGCTTCGGCCGATGCGATCCCCGGCATGCGCGGCCACGACCACACCGGCATCACGGTGCCCGACATGAAGCAGGCGGTCGACTTCTTCACCGAAGTCGTCGGCTGCAAGAAGGCGATGTCGTTCGGTCCGTTCGCCGATGACAAGGGCACCTTCATGCAGGATCTTCTGGGCGTCGATCCGAAGGCTGTCATCGAGCAGGTCACCATGGTGCGTTGCGGTTATGGATCGAACATCGAGCTGTTCAAGTACACCGCGCCTGACCAGAAGGATTTGACTCCGAAGAACAGCGATATCGGCGGCTTCCACATTGCCATGTATGTCGATGATGTCGCCGCGGCGAAAGCCTATCTCGACGGCAAGGGGGTGAAGACGCGGTTGGGTCCGCTGCCGGTCAGGGAAGGTCCGGCGGCCGGCCAGACCATCCTCTATTTCCAGGCGCCATGGGGATTGCAACTGGAGGCGATCAGCTATCCCGATGGGATGGCCTATGAGAAGGGTGCCGAGACTGTGCTGTGGAGCCCGAAGAACCCGGACAAGTAATTTCCAGAGCGCGCTTGCGGGGCCAGCCCGCAGGCGCGCCACCCGTGTCCAGCAATCGTTCCAACATGAAACTTTAAGCTTGAAATATTTTATCTCCGGCGCGATACTTGATATGCAGCAAGCGAAGAGGAGATCGCACGGATGAAGGTTGCGGTTCTCGGTGGCGGACCAGCCGGCCTCTACTTTGCCATTTCAATGAAGCTGCGGGACGCCGCCCACGAGGTCACGGTGTTTGAGCGCAACCGCGCCGACGATACGTTCGGCTGGGGCGTCGTGCTGTCGGCCGAAACACTCGACAACCTTGCCAAAAACGACCCGGTCAGCGCTGTATGGATCAAGAAGCATTTCGCCTATTGGGACGACATCGCCGTCATCCATGACGGCGTGCGCACGGTCTCGTCGGGCCACGGTTTCTGTGGCATCGGCCGCAAGCGGCTTCTGATCCTGCTGCAGCGACGCGCGCGCGAACTTGGCGTGAGGCTGATGTTCGAGAGCGATATCGCCGACCCTCAGCACTATATGGAGACGCATGATCTGGTCGTCGCCGCCGATGGGCTGAACTCAAGGGCGCGCAACACCTTCGTCGAAGTCTTCAAGCCCGACATCGACACCCGCAAATGCAAATTCGTCTGGCTCGGCACCAACCAGAAATTCGACGACGCCTTCACCTTCATCTTCGAGAAGACCGATCATGGCTGGGTGTGGGCGCACGCCTATCAATTCGACAGCGAGACAGCGACCTTCATTGTCGAGTGCAGCGAACAGACCTGGGCTGCCTTCGGCTTCGGCGCCATGTCGCAGCAGGAATCCATCGCTGTCTGCGAGCGCATCTTTGAGAAACATCTCGGCGGCCACGCGCTGATGACCAATGCCAATCACATCAGAGGTTCGGCCTGGATCAATTTCCCGCGCGTGCTGTGCGAACGCTGGTCCTACAAGAACCTGGCGCTGATGGGCGACGCGGCGGCCTCGGCACATTTCTCGATCGGCTCCGGCACCAAGCTCGCATTGGAAAGCGCGGTGGCGCTGGCCGAATATGTCAAAACCGAACCGGACCTCGACGCCGCCTTCCGCAAGTATGAGGATGCGCGCCGCACCGAGGTGCTGAAGCTGCAGTCGGCGGCGCGCAATTCGCTGGAGTGGTTCGAGGAGGTCGAGCGCTATCTCGGGCTCGATCCGGTGCAGTTCAATTATTCGCTGCTGACCCGCTCGCAGCGCATCAGCCACGAGAATTTGCGGCTGCGCGATGCCAAATGGCTTGAAAGCGCCGAGGAATGGTTCCAGCGCCAGGCGGGGGCAGGCGGCAACAGGCAGCGCCGGGCGCCGATGTTCGCGCCGTTCAAGCTGCGCGACATGCAGCTCAACAACCGGGTCGTCGTTTCGCCGATGGCGCAGTACAAGGCCGTCGACGGCTGCCCGACCGACTGGCATTTCGCCCACTATGCCGAGCGTGCGAAGGGCGGAGCCGGGCTTGTCTATATCGAGATGACCTGCGTCAGCCCGGAAGGACGCATCACGCCCGGCTGTCCCGGTTTCTATGCGCCGGAACATGAGGTGGCGTGGAAGCGGCTTGTCGATTTCGTCCACGCCGAGACCGAGGCGAAAATCTGCGCGCAGATCGGCCATTCCGGGGCCAAGGGCTCGACCCGTGTCGGGTGGGAAGGCACCGACGTGCCGCTCGCCTCAGGCAATTGGCCGGTCACGGCGGCCTCGGCGATTGCATGGTCGCCGCAAAACCAGGTGCCGAAAGCCATGGACCGCGCCGATATGAATTTGGTGCGCGACCAGTTCGTGGCCTCCACCGAAATGGCCGATCGTTGCGGCTTCGACATGCTCGAGATCCACGCCGCGCACGGCTATCTCCTGTCGTCCTTCATCACGCCGGTCACCAACCAGCGCACGGATGAGTATGGCGGTTCGCTGGAAAATCGCATGCGCTATCCCCTAGAAATCTTCCATGCGGTGCGCGCCGCCTGGCCGGCGCGAAAGCCGATTTCGGTGCGCATTTCGGCCAATGATTGGGTCGGCATCGAGGGTGTGACGCCGGCCGATGCCGTGGAGATCGCGCGAATGCTGCATAAAGCCGGCGTCGACATATGCGACGTCTCGGCAGGCCAGACCTCGATTGCCGCTAAACCTGTCTATGGCCGCATGTTCCAGACACCATTCTCGGACCGCATCCGCAACGAGGTCGGCATGGCGACGATGGCGGTCGGCAACATCTATGAGCCGGACCATGTCAATTCGATCCTGATGGCCGGCCGCGCCGACCTGGTGGCCCTGGCACGGCCGCATCTCGCCGATCCCTACTGGACGCTGCATGCGGCGGTGAGGCTCACTGACCGTGGGGTCAAATGGCCGGATCCCTATCTTCCCGGACGCGACCAGATCTACCGGCTGGCCGAGCGCGATGCGGCGGCGGGGCTGAAAGTATGACGACGGCCTTGGCGATTTCAGGCAAACATGCGCTGGTCACTGGCGGCGGCTCCGGCGTCGGCCGGGCCATAGCACTCGTGCTGGCCGAGGCCGGCATAGAGGTGACCATATGCGGGCGGCGCGAGACCGAGCTTGCCAAGGTGGCTGGCGAGAACGACCGCATCCACGCCATGTCAGCCGATGTTGCCAACGAGGCGGCGGTGACATCGCTCTACACGCAAGCGGAAGCCGTGCGCGGCCCGTTCGACATCATCGTCGCCAATGCCGGCATGGCCGGCAGCACGCCGGCGCACAGGACCTCGCTTGCCGACTGGCAGCGCACGCTCGACGTCAATCTGACCGGCGCCTTCCTGACGGTGAAGCCGGCGCTGGCCGGCATGGCCGCGCGCAAGGCGGGCCGGATCGTCTTCGTCGCCTCGACCGCAGGGCTGAAAGGCTACGCCTATGTCGCACCCTATGTGGCGGCCAAGCACGGCGTCGTCGGGCTGATGCGGGCGCTGGCCGCCGAGACGGCGAAATCCGGCGTGACCGTCAACGCCGTTTGCCCGGGCTTCGTAGAGACCGGCATGCTGGAGGAGTCCATTCAGCGCGTCGTCGAAAAGACCGGCCGCTCAGTCGAGCAGGCGCGGGCGAGCCTTGCCTCGACCAACCCGCAAGGCCGTTTCATCCAGCCGCAGGAAGTTGCCGCGGCGGTGCTCTGGCTGTGCGGCGATGCGGCTGCGTCGATTACCGGACAAGCAATTTCGATCTCAGGAGGCGAAACATGGTAGCCGGCCCATTGCCCGCGCCGTCGGGACCCGGCAAGGACCGGCTGCGTCTCTGGATCAGGCTGCTGCGCGCCTCGCGCACGATCGAAGCGGAGCTGCGCGAGCGCCTGAAGAAGGAATTCGATACGACGCTGCCGCGTTTCGACGTCATGGCCGCCCTCTACCGCGCGCCGGAAGGCATGCTGATGAGCGATCTGTCGCGCTTCCTGCTGGTATCCAACGGCAATGTCACCGGCATCGTCGACCGGCTTGTTTCGGAAGGGGTGGTCGCGCGCGCGCGCCGCAATGGCGATCGCCGCACATCCATGGTGCGACTGACCGACGAGGGTTCCAAATCTTTTGCCGCAATGGCCGCGGCGCATGAGGGTTGGATCGGAGAATTGCTGGCCAAGGTCAGCGAGGAGGATGCGCGCCGGCTGACCGGCATGCTGACCTCGTTCCGCAGCAACTGGGAGGGACGCGAATGAGTTCGATGGCCGGCCTCAAGCCGAAGCACTTCCTTTGGGAAGTCGAAGGCAGGATCGCCAAGGTGCGGCTCGACCGGCCGGAGCGCAAGAATCCGCTGACCTTCGACAGCTATGCGGAACTGCGCGACACGTTCCGCGATCTCGTCTATGCCGACGACGTCGACGCCGTGGTGTTCCTGCCCAATGGCGGCAATTTCTGCTCGGGCGGCGATGTCCACGACATTATCGGCCCATTGGTCAAGATGGACATGAAGGAATTGCTCGCCTTCACCCGCATGACCGGCGATTTCGTCAAGGCGATGCTCAATTGCGGCAAGCCGATCATCGCGGCGGTCGACGGTGTCGCGGTCGGCGCCGGCGCCATCATCGCCATGAGCGCCGACATCCGCATCGCCACGCCGGAGGCCAAGACCGCTTTCCTGTTCACCCGCGTCGGCCTTGCCGGCTGCGACATGGGCGCCTGCGCGATCCTGCCGCGCATCATCGGCCAGGGCCGTGCCGCCGAATTGCTCTACACCAGCCGCACGATGACGGCAGCGGAAGGCGAGCGCTGGGGCTTCTACAACAGGCTGGTCGATGCCGCAGTGCTCGAGGCCGACGCGCTCGAGATGGCGGCGCGCATCGTCTCGGGTCCGACCTTCGCGCACGGCATCACCAAGACGCAGCTCAACCAGGAATGGTCGATGGGCCTCGACCAGGCGATCGAAGCGGAAGCGCAGGCGCAGGCGATCTGCATGCAGACGCGTGACTTCGAGCGCGCTTACAAGGCCTTCCTCGCCAAGGAGAAACCGGTGTTCGAGGGCAATTGATGGCTGACAAGAGTTTCCTCAACTGGCCGTTTTTCGAAGACCGGCATCGCGAACTCGCCGAACGCCTTGATGCCTGGTGCGCCAGGAACCTGCCCGTCGATCACCACGACGTCGATGCCGCCTGCCGCGAGCTGGTGGCGAAACTTGGCCGCGACGGCTGGCTGAAGCCGACGGCGCTCGATACCGACAATCCGGGACCGCTCGATGTCCGCACCTTGTGCATCACGCGCGAGACGCTGGCGCGCCATGACGGGTTGGCCGACTTCGCCTTCGCCATGCAGGGGCTCGGCACCGGCGCGCTCAGCCTGTTCGGCACGCCCGACCAGCAGCAATGGCTGGCAAAGACCAGGGCCGGCAAGACGATTTCCGCCTTCGCGCTTTCGGAGCCACGCTCCGGGTCGGATGTCGCCAACACCGAAATGATGGCGAGCCGCGATGGCGACTTCTATATCCTCAGCGGCGAGAAGACCTGGATTTCCAATGGCGGCATTGCCGATCTCTACGTCGTCTTTGCCCGCACCGCCGAGGCACCGGGTGCCAAGGGACTTTCCGCCTTTCTCGTACCCGCTGATACCAAGGGGCTTGGCATTGCCGAGCGCCTTGAAGTGATCGCGCCGCATCCGCTGGCGCGGCTTTCCTTCGATCAGGTCCGGGTGCCGGCCTCGGCGCTGATCGGCAAACCGGGAGACGGCTTCCGCATCGCCATGTCGGTGCTTGACGTGTTCCGCTCCACGGTCGGCGCGGCGGCACTCGGCTTTGCCCGCCGGGCGCTGGACGAAAGCATCAGCAGGGTGGCCGAGCGCAAACTTTTCGGCGCTCCGATGGCAGAGCTGCAGATGGTGCAAGGCCATATCGCCGACATGGCGCTGGACATCGATGCCGCAGCGCTGCTGGTCTACCGCGCTGCCTGGACCAAGGACATGGGCGCGGCTCGTGTCACCCGCGAGGCGGCGATGGCTAAGCTGTTCGCCACCGACAAGGCGCAAGAGGTGATCGACAAGGCTGTGCAGCTGCATGGGGGGGACGGCGTCCGCAAGGGCCATATCGTCGAGAGCCTCTATCGCGAGATCCGCGCGCTACGCATCTACGAGGGCGCATCCGATGTGCAGAAGGTGGTGATCGCACGGCAGGTGATGGGCGCGGCCTGACGGCGATGTATTTTGATTTGAGATTGATCTTTAAGAATACCGGGGAGGCTTGAAAATGCACGAGATCCTGCAGCCGGAGGGCTGGGCGAAACCGGTCGGCTACGCCAACGGCATTGCTGCGCGCGGCAGGCTCGTCTTCGTGGGCGGACAGGTCGGCTGGAACGGGCAGTGCCAGTTCGAGACCGACGATTTCGCCGGCCAGGTGCGGCAGACGCTGCAAAACATCGTCGCCGTGCTGGCGGAAGCCGGCGCGGAGCCACGGCACATCACCGCGATGACCTGGTATTTCACCGACAAGGCCGAATATCTCGGCAATCTCAAGGGTATAGGCGAGGCCTATCGCGAGGTGATCGGCCGGCATTTTCCAGCGATGGCCGCCATGCAGGTGGTGGCGCTGGTGGAAGATCGCGCCAAGATCGAAATTCAGGCAACCGCCGTCATTCCGGATTAACGAATTCGTTATTCCCGGATTGATCAGCAGCGCAGCCCCGCCCGCTTCAGCAGCGGAAATACGTGGTCGCAGAAATAGGGCAGTTCCTGGGTGTAGTTGACGAACGACAGCGCGATGCCCTGGTAGCCATGCCCGGCTATTGCCGCCATCTCGGCGGCAATCGTCTCCGGCGTTCCAACCAGCGGGTAGGTGCCGGCGCCGCCGGCGAAACGCTGCCGGTAGCGGTCATAGTCATGCGGGTCATGCGACTGCGAGAACTCCTTCTTGCCTGCCATATGAGCATCGACCGCATCGTGGTCGACCAGATCGACGGCATAGCGCGTGTAGTAGGCCTGCGCCTCTTCCATGGTTGGACGGCAGACGACATGCGCCACCGTGTAGACCCCGACGTTGCGGCCAACCTTGTCGGCCCGCTCGCTGATGTCGGCGACATGCTTGCCGGCATCGCTCATTTCCGAAAAGGTCGTGAACAGATAATCGCATCGGGCGGCGGCGAAATCCCGGCCCGGGCCACCGAAAGCAGCGTTCATGGTCACTGGGCGTGGAACCTGCAGGCTCGCCGGCCGGCTCACCGCCTCCTTGAGGCGATAGTAGGTGCCTTCATAGTCCAGAGGCTGGTCCGAGGCGTAGAGCTTTTCCAGGATTTCGATCCATTCGGCGGCCTGGTCGTAGCCCTTCTCGACCAAAGGCGTGCCGAACATGCCGAATTCCTTCGGGTTCCAGCCGCAGACGATGTTCAAGCCGGCGCGGCCCTGGCTGATATGGTCGACAGTTGCCAGCGCCTTGGCGGCATAGAGCGGATGCACCAGCGGCACATGCACGGTCATGAACAGGCCGATCTGCTCGGTGGCCACCGCCAGAGCTGCTGCCCAGGTGAAGGTCTCGAACGACCATTCGCGCACCTTGTTGCGGCCGCCAAAGCCACGCCAGCGCGCGATCGGAAGCATAAATTCCAGCCCGGCGCGGTCGGCGATCTGCGCCGCCGTCAGATTGTCCTGCCAGCTTGCCGTCCAGCGTTCCGGCACATCGGTGATGGCCAGACCGCCATCGGCATTGGTCGAAAAGACGCCGAGCTTCAGTTTGTTCGAGCCGTGCAGGGGATGCGTTTTGATCATCATGGGAACTCGTGGCGGGAGACCGACACGCTAGGCCCGCGCAAAAATATTTCAAGCCTGAAATAGCTTCGCCTCGCCGCCGATTGCGGATATGAATTTGGAGGGGAAAAGGGGATGGATATGAGCGCGTTCCGTCAGAAGTGCATCGGCAAGACCAATCTCGTCGGCTCCTTCGCCGCTATTCCCCATCCCGTCGCCGTCGAAGTGATGGCGCTCACCGGCCTCGACTTCGTCTGCATCGACTGGGAACATGCCCAGATCGCGCGCGACACGATCGAAACCATGGTGCGCGCGGCCGACGTGCATCGCGTGCCGGCCATGGTGCGTGTTCCCGGTCATGCGCCGGAAGCTATCCAGGCGGCGCTCGACAGCGGCGCACAAGGCGTGCTCGTGCCGCGCGTCTCGACCGCTGCTCAGGCCGAGGCGGCGGTGAAGGCCTCGCGCTATCCGCCGCTGGGCGAGCGCGGCGTCGGGCCTGGCCGCGCGGCCGGCTATGGCTATCGCATTCCCGAATATCTGGCCGCGGCCAATGACAGGGTGGTCGTCGCGGTCCAGGTCGAGACATCGGAGGGGCTGGCCAACATCGAGGCGATCGCGGCCATAGACGGCATCGATGTGGTCTTCGTCGGCCCCGGCGATCTCTCCGTGTCGATCGATGCGATCGGGCCGAAAGGCGTGGACAAGCTCAATGAGGCGATCACAAGGATCATCCGCGCGACCGTCGCGCATGGCAGGACATCGGGTATATTTTGCGCCAGCCCACAGACGATCAGCCAGTGGGCCGCTATCGGCGCGAGCTTCTTCGTGCTGGCCAGCGATACGATGTTTCTTGGCGCCGGCGCTGCGGCCAACTGCACCGCTGCGCGCGCCGAGCTGCGGTAGACGGGCGGGATCGGGCAAAAACTTTTTAAGCTTAAAACTTTTTCCTTGAAAAGCGCAGCACATTGGATAGCATCCAAACTCGATGGCGACTGTCGTGCCGGTGGGGCTTGCCGGGCAGTCCGTCGCGGTGCTCCGGGTGGGAGGGGTTTCAGTCCTTGTCGTTCATACTGCCCCAGTCATCGTCCAGCGCGCGTTATGCTTTCGACGGCGTACGTGCCCAGATCCGTGACCTGCACACCGAAAACATTGCCAACCTTGCCGTGCGCGCCCGAGAACTGGGCGACGTGATCGCGCTCTGGTACGGCGAAGGCGACATGGTGACGCCCGCTTTCATCCGCGACGCGGCGAAGGCCGCCTTCGATGAAGGCCAGACGTTCTACGTCCCTAACATGCGTGGGCACCCCCTACTGAACGAGGCGCTGTCGGAATACCAAACGCGCATTCACGGCCGGACGATCCCGATTGCGCGCACCACGGTCACGCCCGGCGGCATGCAGGCGCTGTACCTGGCGCTGGAACTGCTGGTCGATACCGGCAGCAACGTCGTCTATGTCGCGCCGCAATGGCCCAACATCCACAACGCCATCCATCTGATCGGCGGCGAGCCAAGGCCGTTTTCGCTCGACTTCAAGGGCGACTGGCATCTCGATCTCGACCGGCTGTTCGCCACTTGCGATGCGCGCACACGCGCGATCTTCCTGTCGACGCCGTCCAACCCGACCGGCTGGACCGCGTCGCGCGAGGAGAAGCAGGCGCTGCTCGACTTCAGCCGGCGCACCGGCATCTGGATCATCTCCGACGAGGTCTATGGCCGGCTCTATTTCGACGGCAATGTTGCTCCTTCCATCCTGCAGATCGCCGAGGATGGCGACCGGGTGCTGTCGGTCAACAGTTTTTCGAAGGCGTGGGCGATGACCGGCTGGCGCATCGGCTGGCTGACGCATCCGTCGGGGGTGGCCGACCAGCTTGGCGCCATGACGCAGTACATCAACAGCGGCACCGCCGCGCCTATCCAGGCAGGCGCTGTCGCCGCCATCCGCCAAGGCGAGCCGCTGGTCGAGGAGATCAGGCAGCGGATCAAAACCGGCCTCGACCTTGCCTATGACAGGCTGGCCCAGATTCCCGGCATCATCCTGCCGACGAAACCGCGCGGAGGCATGTATGCCTTCTTTGCCATGGACGGCGAAAGCGACGCCCGGCAGGCCTGCGCCAGAATACTGGAGACGGCGCGCGTCGGGCTGGCTCCCGGCCACCTCTTTGGAAATTCGGCAGCGGCCTTCCTGCGGATGTGCGTGTGCCGTGAACGCGACCAGATAGCGACCGCGCTCGAGCGCATGGTCGCCGCCATGAATTGACGCCCCGCTGGGAGGTGGGACGGCAACAAACCGTGCGGGAGCAAACCCGCCCGATCAACAACCAGAGGGAACAAAAAATGAGCTTCACTCGTCGCTACCTGCTTCTTCTCGCCGCCACCATCGGCATCGCTGCCGGCCCGGCCACCGCCTTTGCCGCCGATGTGCTCAATGTCGGCGCCTACCCGACCAATCCGCCCTTCGAATACAAGAACGAGAGCGGCACTTTCGAGGGCTTTGAAGTCGACATCGTCAACGAAGCGGCCAAGCGTGCCGGCATGACCACCGACATTGCCGACCTCGGCTTTCAGGCGCTGTTTGCGGCTGTCAGTTCCAACCGCATCGATGTCGCGATCTCCTCGATCACCATCACGCCGGAGCGACTGAAAACGCTGTCCTTCACCCAGCCCTATTATGATTCCGACATGGGCATTGCGACGAAGACCGATAGCGCTGTTAACACCGAGGCCGACCTCAAAGGCAAGATCGTCGGTGTGCTTTCAGGCTCGACCGGCGAGACCTGGGTCAAGGCGCATCAGGAGGCTGACGGCTACAGCGACGTGAAGGGCTATGACACGCAGCAGAATCTTCTGCTCGACCTCAGCGCGGGCCGCGTGGACGCCGCCGTCAGCGATATTCCGGGCATGGAATACTCCTTCACCAAGATGAAGGACCTGAAGGTCAAGCAGCGCATCAAGACCGGCGAACAGTACGGCCTGATGATGAGCAAGGACCATCCGCTGCTCGGCAAGCTGAACGACGCGCTGACCGCGATGAAGAAGGACGGAACGCTGGCCGCGATCCACAAGAAGTGGTTCGGCAGCGACGCGCCAGCCGATTCCTCGACGGTCAAGGAAATGCCGCTGCCCAAGGCCTGACCGGCAATGCACTTAAATCGTGCCGGCTCCCAGGCCGGCACGATTCATTTCACGCTCCGGCGCCTGCTGCCACACGGATAGCCTCATCGGAGGCAAGGTCGATTGGTTTTAACTTGAGCATCCTTTGCTCTGGGGTTCGGGAACGCTCCCATGTCGCTGATCGACACCTTCTTCAATCCTGACGTGATAATGTCCAGCCTGCCGGCGCTGTTGCGTGGCTTCCTGAACACGCTGCTGCTCGGCATTTTGAGTATCGGCATCGGCATTCCCATCGGCCTGGGGATCAGCCTGTTGCGGCTCTATGCGCCGAAGCCGCTGCGCTGGCTGGCGGTCGGCTACACCGACATCTTCCGGGCCCTGCCGGTGCTGGTGGTGCTGATCCTGATCTATTATGCGCTGCCCTTCCTCGGCATCCGTCTGTCGTCCTGGGCCTCCGCCGTGACGGCGTTCGCCATCATCATGTCGGCCTATTCAGCAGAAGTGTTCCGCTCCGGCATTGAGAGCATTCCGAAAGGCCAATTCGAGGCAGCACAGGCGCTCGGCCTGCCTTTCCTTTTGACCTTGCGCAAGGTGGTGCTGCCGCAGGCGATCCGCGTCGTCATCCCGCCGATGACCAGCAATTGCGTCTCGATGTTCAAGGACACGTCGCTCGCTTCCACCGTTGCGCTGCCTGAACTGTTGAAGGAAGCGACCAACGCGCAGTCGCTCTATGCCAATCCCTCGCCGCTGATCGGCGCCGCTTTGGTCTATCTCATCTTCCTCTGGCCGATGGTCCGCCTCGTCAGCCTGCTCGAAGACCGCTTCAAGACCGAGAAGACGCGCTGACCTCATCAACCGTCCCGCTTCCCAAGCCATTCGCAGGAGATACAGTTGAGCAATTCCCAAGCCGCCGGCGGCTTTCCGGTCGACACCATCCGCGCCATGTTTCCGGCCTTGCAGCGCGCCGGTGATTTCATCTTCATGGACAACGCCGCCGGCGCGCAGATCCCGCAGAGCGTGCTCGACGCGGTGACCAATCACCTGGTCTCGCACAATGTGCAGCGTGGTGGTCGCTATGGGCGCTCGGTCACGGTCGACCAATCGGTTGCGGATGCTCGGACGAGCGTGGCCTTGCTGATCAACGCCTACAGTCCGTCGGAAATCTGCTTCGGCATGAACGCCACCTCGTTCATTCGCCTGGTCAGCCTCGGCATCGGCCAGATGCTGGCCAAGGACACAGAGCGCGACGAGATCGTCATCACCGATATGGACCACGACGCCAACATCGCCACGTGGCTGGCGCTGGAGCCCGCCGGAGCCAAGTTCAAATGGTGGCGCATGCGCGAGGACGGCAACCTGCATGTCGACGACCTCAAGCCGCTGGTTTCCGATCGCACCCGTCTCGTCGCCTGCACGGTGACCGCGCATTCGATCGGCTCGATCGTCGAAGTCGCTTCGGTGGCCGCGATCGCGCATGCGGCCGGGGCCGAAGTGTTCCTTGACTGCGTGCATTACGGACCGCACGGGCTGATCGACGTGCAGGCCTGGGACTGTGATTATCTCGTCTGCTCCGGCTACAAGAATTTCTCGCCCCATATGGGCTTTCTGTGGGGCCGCTTCGAAACGCTGAAGCGGCTGCCGACCTTCCGCGAGGATTTCATCCCCGACGAGCCGCCTTACAAGGTCGAGGCAGGCACCTTCATCTACGAGAACGTCTCAGGCATGGATGCCGCAGTGCAGTACCTGGAACTGATCGGCCGCAATCTGGCGCCCTCCAACAACCGCTCGCGGCGCGACAACATCGTTGCCGGCATGGGCGCCATCCGCGATTACGAAGTGCTCCTGGCGCGTGAGATGCTCGCCGTGCTCAAGGGATGCAATGCCACGATCTACGGCGTCGCCGAGGAAGCCCGCATCAACGAACGCGTGCCGACATTCTGCTTCAACATCGGCAAGCTGTCGCCGCAGCGGATCGTCGAGGAAATGGCTGACATGCAGATCGGCATCCGCGACGGCCATATGTATGCGCCCCGGCTGATGAAGCGTCTCAACCTGTCGATGGACAGCGGCGCCATCCGCGCCTCGCTGGTCCATTACAACACGGTCGACGAGGTCAGGCGTTTCGGCGAGGCACTGCGCGCCGTCATCGCAAGGCTGTCGTAGCTGGTCCTTAAACCTCTCCGGCGCGGAACATCGGCCCGCCCTTGTGGGCCGGGAAACCATAGCCGTTGATCATCACCAGATCGATGTCGGAGGCACGCGCCGCGATGCCTTCGGCGAGCAGTGCCTTGCCCTCGTCGGCCATTGCCGCCAGCAAGCGCGTGACGATCTCATCGGGCGAAAAGCGGCGCGGCACGATGCCCTTGGCCGCTCGCACGGCCTCGATCAGCGCCGTTACTTGCGGGTCTCTCCGGCGTTCGCCGTCCGAATAATCGTACCAGCCGCGCCCGGTCTTGCGGCCGAAGCGGCCGGCCTCGCACAGCCGGTCGGCGATTTCGACATAACGTGCTTGCGGATCGCGCATCGCCGCCTGTCGCTTGCGCCGCGCCCAGGCTATCTCCAGCCCAGCCATATCGTTGACCGCGAAGATCCCCATCGGGAAGCCCCAGGCCTCCAGCGCGGCATCCACCTCATCGGGTGCTGCGCCATCCTCCACCATGAACTCCGCCTCGCGGCGGTAGGCCGAATAGATGCGGTTGCCGATGAAACCCTCGGTAACGCCGCACACGACAGCCAGCTTGCCGAGCTTCCTGACGAAGGCGATCGCCGAGGCGAGCACATCGGGCGCCGTCGCCGCGCAATCCACCACTTCGGTGAGCCGCATGACGTTGGCCGGGGAGAAAAAATGCAGGCCGACGATCCGTTCGGGCCGGGCGGTTGCAGAGGCGATCTCGTCGGGGTTGAGGTAGCTGGTGTTGGTCGCAAGGATGGCGTCCGGGCGGACGATACGTTCGAGCTTCCGGAAGAGTTCGGTTTTTACCGCGAGATCGTCGAACACTGCCTCGATGACCAGATCGGCCTGCACCAGCCTGCCGGCGTCGCTGGCCGCTTCAAACCGGCTCAGCGCCTCCCTGCGCGCATGATCGGTGAGACGGCCGGATTGGACCGACTTGTCGAGAAGGCCGGCGATACGCTCGTATCCTTTTGCCGCCGCGTCGTCGGTCTGCTCGATGCCGATTACGTCATAGCCGGCATTCAAGGCCGAGACCGCGATGCCTGCACCCATCAGGCCGGTTCCGACGATACCGACGGTCTCGACCTTGCGAGGCGTGACACCCTCCAGCCTGTCGACTTTGCTGGCTTGCCTCTCGGCAAAGAAGACGTGGCGCAACGCTGCCGCTTCGCGAGAATCCCGGAGGCGCAGGAAGGTCGCGCGTTCGTCCGCAAGACCGTCCTCAAGTCTGGCCGTGGACGCGGCCTGGACCAGTCTCACGGCTTCTGCGGGCGCCATCTGCCCTCGGCTGCGGGAAAGTACCTTCTTTGCGGCTGCCGCGTCGGCCTCAGGTTGCGAGCGCGGGACGGAAAGCGCGCCCGTGGGCCGCAGCGGTTGGCCGACGAGATGGCGGGCGACATCGAGCGCGCCTTCGGGAAGATCGTCGGCAATGGTATCGATCAGACCGAGAGCGAGAGCTTCGTCGGCATTTGCGGGCCGACCCGTGCCGATCAGGTCAATTGCGGCGACCGTGCCGATGAGGCGGGGCAGGCGTTGGGTTCCGCCGGCCCCAGGCACTAACCCGAGCTTGACCTCGGGCAGCCCGAAGCTGGCCGCCTTGCTGGCCACCCGGTAGTGGCAGGCTAGCGCAATCTCGCAGCCGCCGCCGAGCGCCGTGCCGCCAACTGCCGCGACGACCGGTTTGGCGAAGCTCTCGATCGCCTCGATCACGTCAGGCAGTGTGGGCGAGACAGCGGGCTTGCCGAACTCCTTGATATCTGCGCCGCCGATGAAAGTGCGTCCGATGGCAGTGAGCACCACGGCAGACACTTCATCCGACGCTGCACGCCGAAGCGCAGCCATCAGCCCGAACCTGACATGGAAGGACAGCGCGTTGACCGGCGGATTTTCGATCGCGACGATGAGAACGCCATCGACGATCTTGCCTGTGACACTCTCGGAAAATCGTGCTGTGTTCATGGAGTTTTATTCCGGAACGACGGCAAATCTTCCTCCTCCTTCTGCTCTCCGCCAAATGCCGGTGTCCCGGCCCGGACGGATGAAGCGCCATGGATTCTTCAAATAATTTCAAGCTTAAAATAATTAGAATTCAAAAAACTTCAAGCCTACCGGAGTCGACTGCAAAAGGCGTCGCTACCACGACGGTGATCGGTCAGACTTGACGGTTGCACTGCGGTGCCGGGTCAAGGCGAGTTTGTGGAAACCTTCGGCAGCAGGGCTTTGAAATAGTCGATCGTCTGTTGCAGCCCGGCTTCCAAAGTCACCGTCGGCTCCCAGCCGACAAGCCTTTTGGCAAGGGTGATATCGGGCTGGCGGTGCCGCGGATCGTCTTGCGGAAGATCGCGGTAAATTATATCCGAACCTGATCCGGTCATCTGCGTCGTCAGTTCGGCCAAGCGCCTGATCGTTACTTCCCTTGGATTGCCGATGTTTACTGGACCGGTCACCTCCGGCCCCGTATCCATGAGGCGCAGCATGCCGCTCACCAGGTCGTCGACGTAGCAAAACGACCTTGTCTGTGAGCCGTCGCCGAAAATGGTTATCGGTTCACCACGAAGCGCCTGCACGATGAAATTTGAGACAACCCTGCCGTCTGCCGGGTGCATGCGCGGCCCGAACGTATTGAAAATCCGCGCGACCTTGACCCACAAGCCATGTTGTCGGTGATAGTCGAAGAACAGCGTTTCGGCGCAGCGTTTGCCTTCATCGTAGCATGAGCGCGGTCCGATCGGGTTTACATTGCCCCAGTAACTCTCGGGCTGCGGATGCACTGACGCGTCACCATAGACCTCGCTGGTGGAGGCCTGAAAGACTTTGCATTTCAGCCGCTTTGCCAGTCCAAGAACATTGATGGCGCCGTGCACGGCGGTCTTGATCGTCTGAACCGGGTCGTACTGGTAGTGAACAGGCGAGGCCGGACACGCCAGGTTGTAAATCTCATCGACTTCGACGTAGAGCGGAAAGGTCACGTCATGGCGCATGAATTCAAAGCGGGGATGCTTGGCCAAATGGTCGATATTGCGCTTTGATCCGGTGAAAAGGTTGTCGACACACAAGATTTCGTCGCCTCGTTCCAACAGGCGGTCAATAAGATGCGAGCCGATAAACCCTGCGCCCCCGGTAACGAGAATGCGTCTGCGGCTGTCATAGAGTCTGGCCAATTTCTGCTCCCAGGCAAATGCTGATCGACCACATATCGGTCGCCACACGCAGGATACGACGTGTCCGCAGCCAATGCACAAGGACCAAACTGAAATTTCGCAGATCCGCTCGGTGCCGATGCGAATTCCGATCCCGGCATTTGGTTTGATCAGAAGGCACGATTGAGGCCGATAGTGGCCTATGGATTGGCAGCAGAGAATATCAGCCCTGTCGTCAGGGCCGCCGCTGCGTAGATGGCCGGCAGAACCTGACGGTTCACCCCAATCCGCAGCAGAGAGTGGCTCGAAACCCGGTCCTGCTGGATTTTATCCACAACATCGATGGCATCGGCGGATGGCAACATGAAAAATGGCAACGACCATTTTTCATGAGACATTCCTCTTCGCGATAGAGCATCGTTGAATTGGCCAACAGCCTGCCATACAAGCACGTCGGCTCAACAGGTGGCTCGAGGAACCCCACGGATGTCCGAACGCATTGCAGTTATCGGCCTGGGTTATGTCGGCCTGCCGGTAGCCATTGCCTTTGGGAAGGTTTTCCCCGGCACCATAGCTTTTGACATCAGCGAGCGTCGGATCGGGGAATTGCGTGGCGGCGTCGATCGTACGGGGGAAGTTGACGCAACGGCGCTCAAGGAGACCTCGATAGGGCTGACCACCGACCGGGAGATGTTGAAAGGCGCTACTTTCTTCATCGTCGCCGTGCCAACCCCTATCGACGCAAATCGCGCTCCCGATCTAGCTTCTTTGAAACTGGCGTCCGAACTCGTCGGCGAGGCGGTGAGCAAAGGCGCCGTCGTCGTTTTTGAGTCGACAGTCTATCCAGGTGTGACCGAAGATTTCTGTGGGCCGATCATCGAGCAGGTTTCCGGCCTGCGACATCCCCGCGACTTTGCCCTCGGCTATTCGCCCGAACGCGCCAACCCCGGCGATCGGGAACACTCGCTGCAAAAGATCGTCAAAGTCGTCTCCGGCGAAAATAACGAGACGCTGGAGCGCGTCGCGAACGTTTATGGCCGTATCATCGATGCCGGCGTCTACCGCGCCCCGTCGATCAAGGTGGCCGAGGCAGCGAAGGTTATCGAGAACACCCAGCGCGATCTGAACATCGCGTTGATGAACGAACTGGCAATGATCTTCGAGCGGCTCGATATCCGGACGCAGGATGTTCTTGATGCTGCGTCGACGAAATGGAACTTCCTTCCCTTCAAACCGGGGTTCGTCGGCGGCCACTGCATCAGCGTCGATCCATATTATTTGACCGCCAAGGCCGAGGCCGAAGGTTACCATCCGCAGATCATCCTCGCCGGACGTCGCATCAATGACGGCATGGGGGCCTTCGTCGCCCAGCAGGTTGTCAAACGGCTGATTGGTTCTGACACGCCCGTCAAAGGGGCTTCTGTCGGCATTCTCGGGCTGACATTCAAGGAGGACGTGCCGGATTTGCGCAACAGCCGCGTTTTCGACATGGTCAAGGAACTAAGGCAGTTCGGAATTGTCCCCAAAGTCCATGATCCCCTTGCCGATGTCGAAACCGCTCGGCGTGATCACGGCGAAACAATCCTGCCGCTCGATGAGATAAACGATTTGCAGGCGCTTGTTCTGGCGGTGCCTCACAGGCAATATCTCACCAACGAAAGAGCGCGTCTTTATCAAATGATCAGGCCGGGGGGGACACTGTTCGATGTCAAGTCGGCCATCAAGCCCAATGAAGTTCCCGACAACATAAAATACTGGAGCTTGTAAAGCTCGCCTGAAATTAACGCTAGGATATGCAGTGACATCAAGCAGGCCGATACTGATCACCGGCGCAGCCGGGTTCATAGGGTTTCATCTTTGCCTGAGGCTGCTTGCCGAAGGACGCCAGGTTATCGGCCTCGACTCCATGAACGAGTATTATGACGTCAGCCTGAAGCAGGCTCGTCTCGAGCGGCTGAAAGCGTTTTCGAATTTTTGTTTCGAGCATGCCGATCTCACGGAGCGGGACCGTATTTCGGAGCTCTTCCTTTCGGCCGCGCCGGAGGTTGTCGTCAATCTCGCGGCGCAAGCCGGCGTACGCTATTCGATCAGCAATCCGCACGCCTATGTGGAAAGCAACCTCAGCGGCTTTGTCAACATCCTGGAAGGATGCCGGCAGGCCTCCGTCGGCCATCTGGTCTATGCATCGTCGAGTTCGATTTATGGCGGCAGCACCCGCATGCCGTTTTCCGTGCACGATCCGGCGGACCATCCGCTCAGCCTTTACGCCGCAAGCAAGAAGGCGAACGAGCTGATGGCACACACATACAGCCATCTGTTTGGACTACCGACCACCGGGCTGCGTTTTTTCACCGTCTATGGTCCGTGGGGGCGGCCGGACATGGCGCTGTTCATCTTCGCCAAGGCTATCCTCGCCGGCGAGCCGATCGAGGTCTTCAACTATGGCAACATGCAGCGGGATTTCACCTATATCGACGACATTGTCGAGGGTATTATCCGCGTCATGCAGCAACCCGCGACACCCAATCCTGAGTGGAAAAGTGTCGCGCCAGACCCAGCGACCAGCAACGCCCCGTTCAGGATTCACAACATCGGCGGCAATTCGCCCGTTCAACTGAACCGATTGATCGAGGTGCTCGAAGACGCGCTGGGACGCAAGGCAAACCGCAACCTCAGGCCACTTCAGCCAGGCGACGTTCCTGCAACTTTCGCCAATGTCAGCTCGCTCGAGGAGGCGACCGGCTTCAAGCCCAAAATCCCGATCGAAATAGGGGTTCCGCGCTTTGTCGAATGGTACCGGGAGTTCTACCGAGCATGATCGGACGCTTCGCCACCTGGAGGCGGCTGGCTCCTGACCAGCCATGGCTGGCGCATGCCGCTCGGAAAACTCAATAAGCCGCAGCCGAACTGGGTGTCGCCTGAAGGCGGTCAATATCTTTCCGGGGCGGCGCACCGAACAGGCGACGATATTCTCGGCTGAACTGCGAAGGGCTGTCATAGCCCACCGCGAACCCGGCCGTGCCTGCGTTTGCGCCGCCGGCAAGCATAATCCTTCGCGCCTCCTGCAGGCGCAGCTGCTTCTGGTATTCGAGCGGGGTCATGCGCGTAATCGCCTTGAAATGGGCATGAAGGGACGACGCGCTCATGCCTGATGCCGCCGCAATCTCTTCGATGCGCAGTTGTGCCTGGAAATGATTGCGGATCGTGGCGATGGCGCGGCTGACCTGGTTCAGGTGGCTGTCCACCGACGCCATCTGGCGAAGCGTGTCACCGTGCGGTCCGGTGAGGAGCCGGTAAAGGATTTCGCGTTCGATCAGCGGCGCCAGCACGGTGATGCTCTCGGGGCGATCGAGCAGCCTGACAAGCCGACAGGCGGCATCAATCAGGTCGGGGTCACTTGGATAGGCAGCTAACACCGGCAGATCCCTGCTGGGGGATGCACGTCCTTCTTTCACAAGCAGTTCGGCCAGCGCGGTGGAATCAAAATCTATCTTGCAACAGAGGTAGGGCGCCGCCGGGCTCGCCTCCAACACATGCCCGACCAGCGGCAGGTCGACCGAGACGAGCAGGTAGCTCGATGCGTCATAGACCACGCTCTGGTCGGCCAGCGAGACGCGCTTCGATCCTTGGGCGATTATGCAAAGCGACGCCTCGTAGACCGCAGGCACGGGTGCACTGGGCTGGTTGGCGCGAATGAGCGACAGCCGCGGCACCGCAGTGCCGGCCATGCCAGATTTCGGCGCAAAGCGGGTGATCAGCTCGGCGAGTTCATTGATTTTCTCCATGCCGCATAAATCTTCATGGCGCGAAATGTTGCAAGGCATTTCGAGTTCATTTGGAGGATCGTGCAAACTCTTTGGACGATCACGCTACCGCCCTTTGCCGGTTCGCCGCCATCTATCTCACCGTCACCGCAGCGAAAAAGGAACGATCATGACGGGACTTAAAGACAAGGTTGTACTCATCACCGGCGCCTCCAGCGGCATCGGCGAAGCGACGGTTCGGGAACTTGCCGGTGCCGGCGCCAGACTGCTCATCGGGGCCCGCCGCACCGAGCGGCTCAAGGCGCTGGCCGCAGAAATCGGCAAAGGCGTCGCGTGGCGCGAACTCGACGTGACTGACGCGGCGAATTTCGACGCCTTTGCCGATGCCGCTCATGCCGAATTCGGGCAGATTGATGTGCTGGTCAACAATGCCGGCGTCATGCCACTATCCCCGCTTGCCGCGCTGAAGCGCGATGAGTGGTCTCGCATGATCAATGTCAACATCGGCGGCGTGCTGAACGGGATCGCCGCGGTGCTGCCGCGCTTCGTCGCCCAGAAGAATGGGCATATCGTCAATGTCGCCTCTGTCGGTGCGCATTTCGTGCTGCCCACCGCGGCGGTCTACTGCGGCACGAAATATGCCGTCTGGGCAATCACCGAGGGGCTGCGGCAGGAGCATGACGACATCCGCGCCACGATCATCTCCCCCGGAGTGACCGCAACCGAACTGGGCGACGATATCAGCGATCCTCAGGTCGCCATGGCTCTGAAAGAATGGCGGCAGAAGTCGCTCACACCGGACGCCATTGCACGGGCGATCCGTTTTGCGCTTGATCAACCCGATGGCGTCGACGTCAACGAAGTGATCGTGCGGCCAACCGCTGCCAATATGTAGAACTTGCTGCCGGATGCCGGCTTTCGGCTAGCTACGGCGCTCTCCGAGATCGGGCAAACGGCCCACCCTTTAATGCACCCGCCCTCAGCCTCTGGCGCAACTCCCGCGGGCCACATCGTATCGGCTCTCGAGCGCGCGCGAAAAATGCGCACTCGAATTGAACCCGCAAGCAAAGGCGATTTCCGAGATCGTGGGCGACGCTCGGGCGGGCGACAACAATTCTTCCTTGCTGCGCTCCAGCCGCATGCCCAGACGAAGCGTTCCGGTGTCGCGGCAAGCCGGTGCGCCGCTGGGAACTTAACCCGCTAATCATCTCCCCTGCGACGGTAGAGATGTCAGGCTTCGCCGGCCAGGCGCGCTGAAATCAGCCGCGCCGCCTTGATCACCGCTTCGCCCTGGCTGGCCGCCATACTGTCATCGGCGCGTGACACAGGCGAGGCCACCGCGAGCGCACCGAGAGGACGCCCATCGGAGCCGAGGATTGCCGCGGCTATGCTGTGCACGCCTTCTTCATAGCCTTGGGAGCTCGAGGAATAGCCGCGCTTGGCGGCAAGCCGGATCGCCTTCATCAGCCTTTCGGGCTGCGTCACCGTGTGTGGCGTGAAGGTCGGCAACGGCTTGTCGACATAGGCCTCGGCCGCTTCCCGAGGCGAAGCGGCGAGAAAGGCGATGCCGGAGGCGGTGCCGTGCAAGGGCAGCACCTGGCCGACATCGACATTGACCCGGTTGGCCTTTGCCGAGAGCTCGACATGGACCGTCAGCAGTGCGCCGGCGCTGAATTCCGACAGATGCACCGTCTCGCCGGTTTCCAGCGCCAGCTCGCGAACCACAGGTGCTGCCACGCGCACGAAGGGAAAATGCGCGTCGCGAAAGCGGGCCAGCCGCGACAGGCCGGCGCCGAGCCGGTAGCGGCGGCTTGCCGGCTCTTGTTCGATCAGGCGGTGGTCGGCCAGCGCCATCAGCAGGCGCCGCGCCGTTGCCTTGTCGAGGCCGGTTTTGCGGGCGAGCTCGGACAGGCCGATCTCCGGTTCGCCGAGCGTGAACTGCTCCAACAGCGATATCGCTTTGCCGACTGTGCTCATCGTGCATCCTCAAGATACTTCGCATGGGACGGAAGCCAATCCACCTTGCAGTCCGCTCATAGCACGTAAATTGGTGGTTCAAATAACGAACCGTTTGGAAGCGACAAAAAACACCAGCAAGTTTCGCGGCGACATCAATCTCGATGCGCCGCGCCGTGCGGGGTGATGCTGCGCGGCAACACCTATCAACAGGTGGATCAACTCGGCGGCGCCGTGCCTGGCCGGCGTGTCGGCCCAAACGCCTGATCCTGGCCGGCGCGGAAGCTTCAACTCTGCCCCAGCTGCGCGCGGCGCCAGGCGGCGGGCGCTTGGCCAACCCGCTCCCGAAAGAAGCGTGAGAAATAGGCCGGATCTTCGAAGCCGATTTCGTAGGCGATGTCCTCGACGGTGCGCACGGTGAACAGCAGCAACCGCTTGGCCTCCAGCAACCGTCGCTCGCCCATGAGCCGCTTGACGCCGCTGCCAAGCACCGTATGGGCGGCCTTGTCGAGAAGATGCGGTGTCGTGGCCAGCGCCCCGACGTAGCGGTCGACGGGCCAGTTGTCGCGGAAATGCGCATCGACCAGACGGCGCAAGCCGCGCGCCAATGCAGCATCGGAAGAACCGGTGGCATCCTTCACCTCGGGACCAAGGCGCGCGATGTGCGAGAGCGCGACGGCGATCAGCGCCGGCAGGGTCTTGTCACTGCCGGCCTGCGCCTCGGCATATTCGGCGGCGATCATCTCCAGCACCGCCGCCAGCCTTTTCCACGCGACGTGCTGAGGAAGGCTATCGGCAAAGACCGGCCGGTCCAATGGCAGCAGGCTGTGAGCGGCTATTGCCGCAAGCGCATCATCGGCGACCGAAACGACGATGGCGTCGGTGCCGGGCCCGATCGAGAAGCCATGCACGATGGTGCTCGGCACGAAGCTGACGGCCGGTGCCGAAAAGTCCCAGGATTGGTCTTCGATGCGGTAGGTGCCGGAGCCGCTGGTCCAGTAGGTGATCTGGCCCATTTGCGGATGCTTGTGCGCGGCAACCTGGCCGAGATGAATGTTGCTGCGCGCAAGCACCGTCTCGACATGCAGGAAGCCGACATCAAGCGGCCGCACCGGCTCGCCATAGACAAAGAAATCAGGAATGGAATTGAGGCTCATGGCGCCGGAAAAAGTCCAATCGGTTTTGCCGTTACGTCCTAACCGATCCTTGCCAGGAGCGCTAGAGTTGATGCCATAAGTGGAGGAACATCATGCGATCGGAAGACTTTCGTGCCGACAATGGGCGCCCGTTCACCGGGGCCGAGTATCTGGAGAGCTTGCGCGACGGCCGCGAGGTCTACATCAACGGCGAGCGCATCGCCGATGTCACCACCCATCCGGCGATGCGCAATTCGGCGCGGTCGCTGGCGCGCCTCTATGATGCGCTGCACGATCCCAAGCGGCAGGGCACGCTGACCTCGCCTACCGATACCGGTTCGGGCGGCTACACCCACAAATATTTCCGCGTCGCCAAATCCTCCGGCGAACTCGCGGCCCAGCAGACCGCGATCGCCGAGTGGTCACGCATGTCCTATGGCTGGATGGGCCGCACGCCCGATTACAAGGCGGCGCTGATGAACACGCTCGGCGCCAATGCCGACTGGTACGGCCCGTTCAAGGACAATGCGCTCGCCTGGCACAAGCGTGCGCAGGAAGCCGTGCTGTTCATGAACCACGCCATCGTCAACCCGCCGATCGACCGCCACAAGCCGGCCGAACAGGTGAAGGATGTCTTCGTCCACATCACCAAGGAGACCGACGCCGGCATCTATGTCTCCGGCGCCAAGGTGGTGGCGACGTCCTCGGCGCTGACCCACTACAATTTCCTGGCGCAGAGTTCGGCGACGGTCACCGAAGATCCGTCGCTGTCGGTCATGTTCATCGTGCCGATGAATGCGCCGGGGGTAAAGATGTTCTGCCGCGTCTCCTATGAGCAGACGGCCAACACGGCGGCGGCTCCGTTCGACTATCCGTTGTCGTCGCGCTTCGACGAGAATGATGCCATTCTGGTGCTCGACAATGTCTTCATCCCCTGGGAGGACGTGCTGGTGCTGCGCGACGCGCAGAAAATCCTGTCCTTCCATCCGGCTTCGGGCTTCATGCATGGCTATTGCTTCCAGGGCTGCACACGCTTTGCCGTCAAGCTCGACTTCCTCGCCGGCCTGCTGGCAAAGGCGCTGCGCGCCACCGGCGGCGATGCCTTCCGCGGCAACCAGGCGGCGCTGGGCGAGGTGATCGCGCTCAGGCACATGTTCTGGAGTTTCTCCAACGCCATGGCTTATAATCCGATCCCCTGGGCGAATGGCGCTGTCCTGCCCAACCTGGAAGCAGCCCTTGCCTACCGGACTTTCATGTCGGAAGCCTATCCGCGCGTCATCGACACGGTGCGCCGGGTGATCGCTTCTGGGTTGATCTACCTGCCGTCATCAGTGCGCGACTTCAACAATCCCGAGATCGACAAATACCTCGCGCAATATGTGCGCGGTTCCAACGACATGGGCCATGTCGAGCGCATCAAGATCATGAAACTGTTGTGGGACGCGACCGGCACCGAGTTCGGCGGCCGCCACGCGCTCTACGAACTCAACTATGCCGGTGCGCCGGAAGAGGTGCGGCTGCAGGTGCTGAAGGGCGCTGAACGCGGCGGCCGGCTGAAGGCCATGGAAGAACTGGTCGACACCTGCATGGCCGACTATGACGAGAACGGCTGGACGGGAGATACCTGGCTCAATCCGCTCGCTTCTACGGCCGGGTGATGTCAGATGGCCACGCAGATTTCGAAGGCCGATTTCCGCGACGCCATGGCAAGGGTCTGCGCGCCGGTCAACATCGTCACGACAGATGGTCCGGCCGGGCGCGGCGGCTTCACCGCCACCGCCATGTGCAGTGTGTCGGACGAACCTCCGACACTGCTGGTGTGCATGAACGGCCGCTCGACGCAGGCGGCCATGTTTCTCGCCAACCGGCGCTTCTGCGTCAACGTGCTGACGCATGATCATATGCACTTGGCCGGCAAGTTTGCCGGGGCGACCAGGGACATGGAGGCGCGCTATTCGGCGGCGCGCTGGCAAACGTTGACCTCGGGCACGCCGGCGCTGTCGGACGCGATCGTCAATTTCGATTGCGAGATCGAGGATGTGCACATCGTCGGCACGCACAATGTCATGATCGGCCGCGTCATCGATGTCAGGCACGGCAGCGGCGGCTCGGCCTTGCTCTATGTCGACCGCAACTACACGCAGCCGACGCGGCTTGGCAGTTTTGGCGGCTGAGCGGGAGCAGTCAGTTCTCGCCGGCGATCAGGCTCTCCAGCAGATCGAGCAATTGCTCGAGCCTCTCATGTCCGAAGCGCTGTTCGATGTCGCGGTAGATGACGAGGCGTTCCGGCGACAAGGCATCGATAAGGGCGGAGCCCGCCGGGGCGATCGTCAGCACGACACGGCGGCCATCGCCTTCCGCCTTGTTGCGGGTGATGAATTTTCGGCCCTCGAGCGTCTTGATGATGCGTGTCAGGCTGGGCGGCAGCACCGAAGCGCGATCGGCAAGTTCCGTCGCCTCGACAGGGCCGGCCTCGCTCAGAACGCGCAGCACACGCCATTGCTGTTCGGTCACGTCATGCGCCGCCAGCATAGGGCGAAACCGCGCCATCACCACTTCGCGGGCATGGAGCAGCGCCATCGGCAGAGAACGACGGGTGTTTTCAGGCAGCAAGAAGCAGCGTCCCCAATGATGCGGGCGGTCGGCGGGACCGCACGCCAAAACCTGAGCTTTCCATCCCGTATCGTCGCCTCAACTTGGATGCAAGGCTTGACTTCAGTGATGCTGCATGTAATTAACGCGTTAACTACAGCAGCGCAACAATCCGGGAGGCGAGACGCGGTGCCTCACTTTTCCATCGAGTATTCGGCCAACCTCGATACCAAGGTCGACATGGGCGAATTGTGCGCGCTGGTGTTGCGCACCGTGCTCGGCACCGGGCTGTTTGAAACCGGCGCGGTGCGGGTGCGGGCCTTCCGTGCGGAAGCCTATGCCATCGCCGACAGCCTGCCGGAAAACGCTTTCCTCGACATGTCGTTTCGCATTGGAACCGGGCGCACCGCCGAGGACAAGAAACGAACCGGGGAGGCGGTCTTCGCCGCGGTGAGCGAATACCTTGGCCCCCTGTTCGATACCCCGCATTTCGCTCTTTCCCTGGAGATCAGGGAGATCGACCCGGTACTGAGCTGGAAGAAAAACGCAATCCATCCGCGACTGCGCGGCAAGTGACGGAAGCTGATATGTCCGACCTCGAAGGCAATCTGAAAAAGGCTGAGGCCTATCTGGCCCGTTTCAAGCGCGACGGCGTGCTGAACCAGATCGGCGGCGAAGCGGTGCCGGCGGTGGATGGCTCGACCTTCGAGAGCATGTCGCCGGTCGATCTCAAGCCGCTGGCCAAGGTCGCGCGTGGCAGTGCCGCCGATATCGACCGCGCCGCCAAGGCGGCAAAGGCGGCGTTCCCGGCCTGGGCCGCCATGCCGGGCGACGGGCGCAAGAAGCTGCTGCACAAGATAGCCGATGCGATCGAAGCGCGCGCCGAGGAGATCGCCTTCGTCGAGTGCATGGACACCGGCCAGACGCTGAAATTCATGGCCAAGGCCGCGCTGCGCGGCGCCGAGAATTTCCGCTTCTTCGCCGACCGCGCGCCGGAAGCGCGCGACGGCGAGACGCTGCGCACGACAGGCCAGGTCAACATCACCACGCGCGTGCCGATCGGCCCGGTCGGCATCATCACGCCGTGGAACACGCCGTTCATGCTGTCGACATGGAAGATCGCGCCGGCGCTGGCGGCAGGCTGCACCGTCGTCCACAAGCCGGCCGAATTTTCGCCGCTGACCGCTCGCCTGCTGGTCGAGATCGCCGAGGAGGCCGGCGTGCCGAAAGGCGTGTGGAACCTGGTCAACGGCCTCGGCGAGCACGCCGGCAAGGCGCTGACCGAGCACCCTGACATCAAGGCGATCGGTTTTGTCGGTGAGAGCCGCACCGGCTCGATGATCATGAAACAGGGCGCCGATACGCTGAAGCGCGTGCATTTCGAACTGGGCGGGAAGAACCCGGTGATCGTCTTCGCCGACGCCGATCTCGAACGTGCGGCGGATGCGGCCGTGTTCATGATCTACTCGCTCAACGGCGAACGCTGCACCTCATCGTCGCGGCTTCTGGTCGAAGCCTCGGTCTACGACACATTCACGGATCTGGTTGCGGAGAAGGCAAAGCGCATCAAGGTTGGCCATCCGCTCGATCCCAAAACGGTGGTTGGTCCGCTGATCCATCCGGTGCACGAGGAAAAGGTGCTTTCCTATATCGAGATCGGCAAATCGGAAGGCGCGGTGGTAGCCGCCGGCGGCGGCAAGTTCGCCGGTCCGGGCGGTGGCTGCTATGTCAGCCCGACGCTGTTTACCGGCGCCACCAACAGGATGCGCATTGCCCAGGAAGAGATTTTCGGGCCGGTGCTGACCGCCATTTCCTTCAAGGACGAGGCCGAAGCGCTGGCGCTGGCCAACGACACCCAATACGGCCTGACCGGCTATCTCTGGACGTCGGATGTTACCCGCGCCTTCCGCTTCACCGATGCGCTGGACGCCGGCATGATCTGGGTCAATTCGGAGAATGTGCGGCATTTGCCGACGCCGTTCGGCGGCGTCAAGAATTCCGGCATCGGCCGCGACGGCGGCGACCATTCCTTCGATTTCTACATGGAGACGAAGAACATCGCCTTCGCCACTTCAGCGCACACGATCCAGAAGCTCGGCGGCTGACCGGAGGACATCGCATGCCACTGCCCAAACCAAACCTCTATCCCGCCTTCAACATCGTGCGCCTCAGCCATGTCGAACTGGCGGCCACCGACCTTGCGAAATCCCGCGCCTTCTATGTCGACACGCTCGGCCTGCAGGTTACCGACGAGACATCGGACGCCATCTATCTAAGGGCCCTGGAAGAGCGCGGACACCACTGCATCGTGCTGAAGAGGGCCGGCAGCGCCGAAGCACGCGATCTCGGCTTCAAGGTTTTCTCGGATGAGGATCTCGACAAGGCCGAGCACTTCTTCAAGGCAAAAGGCCTGCCGGTCGAGTGGGTCGAGCGACCGTACCAGTCGCGCACCTTCCGCACCCGCGACCCGCACGGCATTCCGCTCGAGTTCTTTGCCCAAATGGAAAGGCTGCCGCCGATTCATCAGAAATATGCGCTCTACAAGGGCGTGAAGCCGCTGCGCATCGACCACTTCAACTGCTTCTCGCCCAATGTCGACGAGTCCGTCGCCTTCTACAACGAGCTTGGCTTCCGCGTCACCGAATACACCGAGGATGCGAGTAGCGGAAAGCTGTGGGCGGCCTGGACGCACCGCAAGGGCGGCGTCCACGACATCGCCTTCACCAACGGTGTGGGTCCGCGCCTGCATCACGTCGCCTTTTGGGTGCCGACACCGCTCAACATCATCGACCTGCTCGACCTGATGGCGACGACGGGTTACCTCGCAAATATCGAGCGCGGCCCCGGCCGGCATGGCATTTCCAACGCCTTCTTCCTCTATGTTCGCGATCCCGACAACCACCGCATCGAGATCTACTGCTCGGACTACCAGACGGTGGATCCGGATCTGGAGCCGATCAAGTGGGACCTCAAGGACCCGCAGCGCCAGACGCTGTGGGGCGCGCCCGCGCCGAAAAGCTGGTTCGAGGAGGGCAGCACCTTTGCCGGCGCGGCCGCACGCCAACCGGATTTGACGGCGTCGCCGATCATCGCACCGTGACCACAGACGCGAACCTGACGGAGACCGGGATGACTGCACATGGGCGGCTCGCCACCTTCACCGTCGGCGGCAAGACGCGCTATGGCGTGGTCACAGATAAGGGCGTCGTCGACCTGTCGGCGCGGCACAGCCAGTGGCCGACGCTGCGCGAAGTGATCGAGGCCGGCGTGCTACGGCGGCTGGCGGAAGAGGCCGAAGCCTACGCCGTCGATTTTCCATTCGACGCTATCGCTTATGAAATCCCTGTGCCGTCGCCGGAAAAGATCATCTGCGTCGGCGTCAACTATCCCGACCGCAACGAGGAGTACAAGGACGGCCAGGCCGCGCCTTCCAACCCGTCGCTGTTCATCCGCTTCCCCCGCTCCTTCGTCGGCCACCACGCGCCACTGGTGCGGCCGCCGGAATCGCCGCAGCTGGATTATGAGGGCGAGATCGTCATCGTCATCGGCAAGGGTGGACGACGCATCGCCGAGAGGGATGCGCTTGACCATATCGCGGCACTATCCCTGTGCAACGAAGGCACCATTCGCGATTGGGTACGGCACGCCAAGTTCAACGTCACGCAGGGCAAGAATTTCGACCGCACCGGCTCGCTCGGTCCGTGGCTGGTGCCGTTCACCGACGAGGCGCAGATTGCCGACATCGCGCTGACCACCCGCGTCAATGGCGAATTGCGCCAGCAGGACCGCACCAGCCGGATGATCTTCTCGTTCCGCAAGATCATCTCCTATGTCTCCACCTTCACCACGCTGGTGCCAGGCGATTTCATCGTCACCGGTACGCCGACCGGCGCCGGCGCCCGCTTCGACCCGCCGATCTGGCTGAAGCCGGGCGACGTGATCGAAGTCGAAGCCGACGGCATCGGCGTGCTCCGCAACGGCGTCGTCGACGAGGTAGCATCGTGACCCCCGAGCAAGCTGAAGATGCCGCGGCAAGGCTGTTCGAAGCCGAGCGTTCGCGCCGCCAGATCCGTCTGCTCAGCCTCGATTTTCCCGACGCGACGATGGAGGATGCCTATCGCGTCCAGGCAGCGCTGGTGAAACGCAAGACCGATGCCGGGCTGACCCCGAAGGGCTGGAAGATCGGCCTGACATCGAAGGCGATGCAATATGCGCTCGCCATCGACACGCCGGATTCGGGCGTGCTGTTCGACGACATGTTCTTCAACGACGGCGCGACGATACCCGTCGGCCGCTTCATCCAGCCGCGCGTCGAGGCCGAGATAGCCTTCGTCATGAAGGCGCCGCTGAGGGGCCCAGGCGTGACCATCTTCGACGTGCTCAACGCCACCGATTATATCACGCCGGCGCTCGAAATCCTCGACACGCGCATCGAACGCGTCAATGCCGAGACAAAGAAGGCGCGCACTTTCTTCGATACGATTTCCGACAACGCCGCCAATGCCGGCATTGTCATCGGCGGCCGGCCGCAACGACCCGATGAAGCCGATATGCGCTGGATCGGCGCCATCGTCTCGCGCAATGCGGAGGTCGAGGAGACCGGGCTTGGCGCCGGCGTGCTCAACCATCCGGCGATGGGCATTGCCTGGCTGGCGGACAGGCTCGCCCGCTACGGCATGTCCATCGCGGCCGGCGAGGTGGTGCTGTCCGGATCGTTTGTGCGCCCGGTCGAGGCGCGGCCCGGCGATACCATCGTCGCCGACTTCGGCAGCTCGGGAACGGTCAGTATCCATTTCGCCAAGAGCTGACGGCTCTCATCGGCTCGTCAGTTGGGCTGTTCGCCGCGCAAGTAGTCAATCACCACATCGGCCGCGATGGTCGACATGCGCAAGCCGACATCCCTGGTGATGTCGCCTTCGACGCGGCTTTGCACCCAGCCAAGAAACGCGAAGGCACGCAAGGCGGCGAATAGAGGCAATGCGGCGATGTCCTGCGGGGTCAGCGCACGCTCTTGCTGGTAGCCGTCAAGCAAAGCGGTCTCGATCAGCGGGTAGATCGCCTCCTCGCGGTTCTGGTAGAGGGCGACGGCAAGGTCGTACATGTGCCAGCCATGGCCGCAATCGTCGAAATCGATGATGCGCACCGCGCTGTCATGGATGAGCACGTTTTCGCGCACCAGATCGGCGTGGATGATGCCGAAATTGCGCGCGCTGCGCTCATGTTGGGACAGCGCCTTCACTGCCTTGTCGCGCGCCTGCAAGACCAGCGCGCGGCGAGGACCATCGAGAAAGGGCGAGGTCTCGAACCGGCCCCAGACCGGGTTCGCACCGAAGAAGCCGTCGAAGTCCCAGGCATGGCGGGCGAAGCCCGCGGGCGGCGTCCACGAGGCAGTGACATTGTGCATATGGGCGATGGTCCGCCCGATCGCCGTGAAGATCTGGATCGACTGGTCGGCCGTGTAGACCAGTGGCACGCCGCGTGCGCCCACGGCGCGGCCCTCCAGCCAGCTCAGGCAATCGGCCTGCCGGGGCTGCGCCGAGGTGGCCGTGCTGACAAGCACGAACGGATCGCCGGCCTGTGTTGCGACGCAAGACGGCGTGGCGACGCCGGCGGATTGCAGGAAGCCCATCCATTGCAGTTCCGAACGCAGCGCGGCGTCCGTGTGGTAGCCGAGCCGGTGGATGCGCATGGCTGCCGGCTGGCCATCCGGCAGCCGCACGCGGAAGACGGCGTTCTCGCGGTGCTTCAGAAGTTCCGGCTCAGAGTTGCGGACGCCCCAATGTTCGAGCGCACGCCTGGCGAGCTCCGTGACATCGGCTGCCGTTTCGGGCTCGCATTGGGTGGAAACAGAATTCACGCCGGCACTCCGCCGACTTCGCCCAGCACCTCGTCCAGCAGGCCGATCAGGAAGTCGGCATTGTCGCGCGAGAACGGCATGGGCGGGCGGATCTTGAGCACATTGCCGTGGATGCCGGTCTTGCCCATCAGCACGCCGCGATGGCGCATGCGGTTGGCGACCTGCTCGGCAATGTCGGGCGCCGGTTCGCGCGTGTCGCGGTCGTGGACCAGCTCGGCGCCGAAGAACAGTCCGGCCCCCCTGACCTCGCCGATGCACTCATGCCGATCGGCCAGCGGGCGCAGCAGGCCAAGCGCACAGGCACCGACGTCTTGCGCGTTGGCGACAAGGTTTTCCTGTTCGATGACGTCGAGGACGGCATTGGCGACCGCGCAGGAGACCGGGTTGCCGCCAAAGGTGTTGAAGTAGCGGAACGCGTCGCGGAAGGCCGCAAGTAACTCCTTGGTGGTGACCACAGCCGCGATCGGATGGCCATTGCCCATCGGCTTGCCCATGGTGACGATGTCGGGGACGAAGCCGGCGCGCTGATGGCCCCAGAAATGGCTGCCGGTGCGGCCGAAGCCGGGCTGCACTTCGTCGGCGATGACCAGACCACCGGCTTCGCGCACGGCCCCCAAGGCGTCGTCGAAAAATCCGGTGGGCAGAGCCGGGAAACCTTCATTGGCGAGCAGCGGACACAAGATGATGCCAGACAGGCCAATGCCATCCTGTGCCAGCGAGGCGATCGCTTGACGCACGGCGTCGCCAAAGGCCTTGCCATTGGCCATCGCATCGGGATGGCGATAGCTGTCGGGGGCCGGCACCAGCCTGACATGGGGGGCGCGGCCGCGGATCGGAGGCATGCGCGTGCTGAGCTGCGAAACCGCCGCCGTGTTGCCATGATAGGTGGCGTCGGTGGCGATGATGCCCATATTGCCGGAGGCGGCCTGCGCCATGCGCAGCGCGATGTCGTTGGCCTCGCTGCCGGTACAGGTCAGGATTGCGGTGGCGAGGCTTGCATCGAAGGTCGCCGTCAGCCGCTCGACATAGTCGAGAATTGCGGTGTGCAGATAGCGTGTGTGGGTGTTGAGCAGGCTTGCCTGACGGCACAAGGCCTCGACCACATGCGGGTGGCAATGGCCGACATGGGCGACGTTGTTGTAGGCATCGAGATACTTGCGGCCGTCGGCATCGTAGAGCCAGACGCCTTCGCCGCGCACCAGGTGCACGGGCTCGTCGTAGAACAATTGCGATTTCGCGCCGAGCAGGCGGGCACGCCGCTTGACGAGCGCTTCCTCGCTCGGGTTCTTCTCAGATTGGGTCATTGCGTACCAAACTCCATTGCGTCAGCGGGTCCATCAGGCCCTCGACAGACCTGCATCGATGGCCTCGCCGATCTTTGCCACGTCGGCGGCGCCGATGATCAGCGGCGGCGACAGGATGATGTTGTTGCCGGACACGCGCAGCATGACGCCGGCGTCATAAGTGGCTTCCGAAACCACGGCCATGGTCTTCTTGTCCACCGGCTTTTTCGTCGTGCGATCGGAGACCAGCTCTAGCGCAGCCATCAGGCCCTTGTACCTGATGTCGCCGACGATCGCGTGCTTGGCTTTTAGCCCCTCCAGCGTCGCCGCGAGCTCGATGCCGCGCGCGGCTGCGTTCTCGTCCAGGCGAAGCCGTTTGGTCTCGGCAAGTGCAGCCAGCCCTGCCGCGCAGCCGACAGGATGGCCGGAATAGGTATAGCCATGACCGATCGCCCCGAAGCTGGTCTTGTCGGCCTCGAAGACGTCGGCGACCTTGGCGCCGATCATGGTGGCGCCGAGCGGGAAATAGCCCGAGGTGATCGCCTTGGCGATGGTCATGAAATCCGGCTTCACGCCGGATAGCCGCGAACCCGACCAGGCGCCGGTGCGACCGAAGCCCGTGACCACCTCGTCGGCGATCAGCAGGATTTCGTGGCGGTCGCATATCTCGCGCACCAGCGGCATGAAGCTGTCATGCGGAACGATGACGCCTCCGGCGCCGAGAACCGGCTCCATGATGAAGGCGGCAATGGTGTCGCCGCCCTGGAAGGCGATCTCGTCCTCCAGCGCTTTGGCGCACAGTTTGGCCAGCCGCGCCGGATCGGTCTCGTCGAACGGATTGCGGAAGGTCCAGGGTGCGGGAATGTGGAAGACGCCGGGCATAAGCGGCTCATAGTTGCGGCGGAAATTGGCGTTGCCGTTGACCGACGCGCCGCCGAAATGTGTGCCGTGATAGCCCTTCTTCAGGGCAAGGAATTTTGTCCGGTCGCCCTGGCCGCGGATCTTCCAGTATTGGCGGGCGAGCCGCAGTGCGGTTTCGACCGAATCCGAGCCGCCCGAGGTGAAGAAGGTCCGCACCATGCCTTCCGGTTCGAACCATTCGCTGAGTTCGTAAGCGAGCTCGATCGACGGGCCGGTCGACGTGCCGCGAAACCCGGAATAGTAGGGCAGGGCGCTGAGCTGGTCGGCGATGGCCTTCTTGATGGGGTCGCAGGAGTAGCCGAGATTGACGTTCCACAGGCCGCCAACCGCATCGAGCACGGTGTTGCCGTCGATGTCTGTGACCATCACGCCTTCGCCTTTCATGATCACCTTTGGCGGGTTGGCCCGCATCTCGGCCGGGTGTGCCATCGGATGCCAGATCGGCTTGGCGTTTTTCTCGGTGAGGAAATTGATGTCGCGCATCGCAAGGCTCCGCAAATGTCTCAGGAGATGAGGTCGAAATGGCCGAGGGCCTCGGCATAGGAAAGTGCCGGCCGCGCGACGTCGAAATGAACGGTGCGCATGCCGGCGGCACGGCCGCCATCGACATTGCGCTGCTGGTCGTCAACGAACACACAGGCGCGGGCAGGCAGGCCAAGCGCCTCGGTCACCAAGGCATAGGCGCGCGGATCGGGCTTGAGGATGCGGGTATAGGTGGCGTCGACGATGGTGTCGAACAGCTCGAGCAACGGCAGCCGCTGACGGAAGCCGGCGCCATAGAACAGATCTAGCTCGTTGGACAGGATCGCCAGGCGAAATCCCGCCGCATGCACGGTCCGGATGGCGCGGACGGCTTCGGGCCGCACGATCTTTTCCGGCTCGGCTCCGCGTGCGCGCTGGACGAATGTCTCCATCGCCTGCCAGTCCTCGCCGACGAGCCGGCCGACTTCGCTGGTGCGGGTGCGCCAATAATCGCGCTCGCTGATCTCGTCGGCCTGCATTGAGCGCCACAGCGGATCTGAATCCGGGTCGAACGGCCCGTACCATTGCAGCGTTCCCGGCGCGAGGCCGAGCGCCTGTTCGGTCAAGGCATGGGTCTCGAAAAGGGTCCGGGTGACGACGCCGCCGAAATCGAGGACGAGCGCCTGGGCAGGAACAGCGCTCACGCAGCCACTCCCTTGGCCGGCATGCCGCGCGGGATGATGCCTTCCTCGACCCAGCGGTCGAAGATTTCGAGCGCCTTGCCGACGAACTCGTCGCTGTTGATGTGGGCGTCGATCTCGTGGAACTCGACGCCGGCGGGAATGGCCTTGCGCATCTCATCGGTGAACGCCGCGAGGGCTTCGGGTTCGTACAGCGGCTCGCCCTGCGCATCCCATTCCTGGATGCCGCCGGAGGGCAGGATGAAAGCGGAGCGCCCCTTCGACGCACCGAGCTTGGCGGCGATGGTCCTGGCGACTTCACGGCGGTCGGCGGCATCGACGGTGATCGAGCCGATCAACCTGTTATGAGCATGGAACGGCCGCTGCGCGAACTTTGTCGGCAGCGCCTGCCAGGTCGGCAAATCGACCATGTCCACGGCGCCAGGGGCTGCGATCTGCGGAATGCCGCGGGCGCCGGCATTCTCCAGCCGGTCGGCGCCGGAGCTGACGACCGAACCGGCAAGATGATTGGTGATCTCCTGCAGGCTGAAGTCGAACACCGCGCAGAAATGGTCCTGGCTGGCGATCGATTCGAAGGCCCGGCCCCCCATCCCGGTGGTGTGAAAGACTGCGACGTCATAGCCGCGCTGCTCCAACGCCGGCTTCAGCGTCTTCATATAGCGCAGGCAACTGCTGCCCAGCGAAGTCATGCCGATGGTCGGTCCGACCGCCGGGGCCGAAGCACGAGATGCAAGCACGATCCTCGCCGCACCGACCACCGCGCCGCAGGCCTGGGAAAGGACCAGCTTGCAGATGGTGTTGAGGCCGTAGAGCCCGCCTGCCCACAGGATCATCATCAGGTCGGGCGCGACACGCTCGGGCGGAATGAGATGCGAGTAGGCGATGGTCGAGACTACGAATTTCGGCACGCCGAGCGGCAGGCACAGCGCGACATCGAGCGCCAAATCGGTTCCCATCGAACCACCGATGGCGATGAAGGCGTCGATCTCGCCGCGCTGGTGAAGCTGGCGCACCAGCTGAACGGCGCCGACGGCCATCAATGTCATGGCGGTGTTTTCATCGCCGCTCGAGACGATTTCGGCCATCGTCACGCCAGCGGCCCGCGCAACGGCATGCTTGTCGTGATCGGGACTATAGGCGGGGGCGCCTAGCACGCTAACATCCATCATCACGGCGCGGCCACCGGATGCCTCGATACACGCTTTCATGAACAGCAGTTCGTCGGTCTTGGTGTCGCCCGTGCCGATGACCAGGATGCGGGGCGTCGCCATATCTGCAGACATCAGGCCTGCCTCCTCAGGGTTTGCAGGTTTTCGCCATTGAGGCGCATCGAAATCTCCCGTGCCGCGGTCACAACCGCAAGCCCTCGTTCCACGATCGTAGCCGGTGTCGTCCTGGCCTTCGGGGCTGCCACCGCAATTGTCCCCAGCGCAAGACCATCGGCGGCGCGGATTGCAGCCGCGACGCCGATCACGCCGTCCTCATGGCCCTGGTCGCAGATCGAATAGCCGCGGTCACGCGCCTCGCCGATCGACTTTGAAATGGCGGCCGGCTCGACGAGGGTATGATCGGTGAAGGCCTCAAGCGAACCTGTCAGGCATGCTTTCACCGTCGCGTTGTCGGCGAAGGCCAGATAGGCGATGCCGGAGGCGGTGGAATGCAGCGGCAGAAGCTGGCCGATATCGATGTTCACCCTGTTTGCCCAGCTTGAATGCTCGACATGGACGGTGATCAGTCTGTCGACGCCGAATTCCGACAGATGCACCGTCTCGGTTGTCGAACCCGCCAGATCCTGCGCCACGGGAATTGCCGTTTGCAGGAACGGGAAGCAGGCTTCGCGGATACGCGCCAGCCGCGACAGGCCGGCGCCGAGGCGATAGTGCCGCGTGCCGGCATCCTGCTCGACGAAACCATGGCCGCCAAGCGCCACCAGCAGCCGCCGCGTCGTCGCCTTGTCGAACGCACACCGCCGCGCGAGATCGGAAAGTCCGAACTCGGGTTCGTCCACCGTGAACAGCTCCAGAAGTGAAATCGCCTTGCCGACCGTACCCATCCAGCCTCCCGCTCGGATAGAAACTTAATGTGTGAATTAACTTGACAGGCATCGGCATTCTTTGCAAGTCTATATTCAAAATAAGGGTTCAAATAATGAACCGATGGCATTCAGGGAACAGGCCGAGCGGCCGCGAACCCAGGGGTTCGTAAAACTGGAGGGACAAATGTCAGCAGTTTCGGAACAGGCGCCCGCCAACAGGCTGCGCAAGAACAGTCTTGGCGTCGGCGCTATCACCTTCATGGTGATTTCGGCGGCGGCGCCGCTCACCGCGGTCGCCGGCGGCACGCCGCTCGGCATGCTTATGGGCAATGGGGCGGGCTTTGCCGGCACCTATCTTATCGTGACCGTGTTGCTGCTGCTGTTTGCGGTCGGCTACGTCGCCATGTCGCGCCATGTCGGCAATGCCGGCGCCTTCTATGCCTATGCCGCGCGCGGGCTGGGCGGTTTTGCCGGCGGCGCAACCGCAATCATCGCGATCCTGTCCTACAACGCCATGCAGATCGGGGTCATGGGCCTGCTGGGGGCCGCGACCGCCGGCCTGTTCGCCGGCTGGGGCATCGACCTGCCCTGGTGGGTGTGGAGCTTCATCGCCGTTGCCATCGTCGCGGTGTTGGGCTACCGCCAGGTCGACCTGTCGGCCAAGATCCTGACGGTGCTGGTGCTGTGCGAATACATCGTTGTGCTGGTGCTAGACCTCGCCATCCTCAAGACCGGTGGCGACAGTGGTCTCTCGGCGGCGCCGTTCAGCTGGAGCCAGATCGTCAGCGGCTCGCCCGCCATCGCCATCCTGTTCTGTTTCGCCGCCTTCATCGGTTTCGAGGCGACGACGATCTACGCCGAGGAAGCCCGCGACCCCAAGGTGACCATTCCGCGCGCCACCTATTTCTCCGTGTTGCTGATCGGCGTCTTCTACATGGTCACGGCCTGGCTGATGGCGGTCGGCGCCGGCGTCGACAAATTGTTGCCCGCACTGCAAGCGCTTCAGGATCCGACGACTTTCCTGTTCGGCCTGTCCGACCGCTACGCCGGAACCATGCTGTCGCACGCCATGGGCATCCTGTTCGTGTCGAGCCTGTTTGCCGGCGTGCTGGCGTTCCACAACGCGGTTGCCCGCTACATCTACGTCTCGGGCCGCGAGAAGCTGTTGCCTGAAGCGATCGGCGTGACGCATTCAGTGCACCAGAGCCCGCATGTCGCTTCCGTCATCCAGAGCGTGTTGGCAGCGATCGTCATCGGACTGTTCGCGATACTCGGCCTCGATCCGGTTCTGGCGCTGTTTTCCTGGCTGACCAATGTCGCGACGCTGGGAGTCATCGTCATGATGGCGGTGGCCTCGCTCGCCGTGGTGATGTACTTCCGCGCCAACCCGTCGACGCAGGAGAATGCGCTGAAGACCACCATCCTGCCTGGGCTGGCCTTCATCGCTTTCGTCGTCATCATCTACCTGATCGTCATTAATTTCGGTGGCCTGTCGGGCGCCAGCGGCTTCCTCGGCGTGTTGCTGCCGGGGCTGGTGCTGATTGCCGCGGTGATCGGCCTGCTGCTTGCCGGTGCGTTGAAGAGCCGGGATCCGGTTGCCTTCGAAAATCTCGGCGTGCCGCTGAAGGACTAGGACAAAGGACAAGGGGGTAGCGCGTTCGGCGCCGCCCCTTTCCATCGCAAGGGAGTAACGGCGTTGAGCTTTGCCGAGAGCATCACCGTTGAGGCGCTGGAAGCCGATCCGTATCCGATCTATGCGGAACTGCGGCGCAGCGCGCCTGTCGCTTTCGTGCCGGCGGTCAATCTCTGGTTCGTCACCCGCTGGAAGGACGTCGAGACCGTCGCAAAGTCACCCGACATCTTCTCCGCCGTCGTCGGTACGTCTCCGGTCGAACGCTCGTTCGGCAAGCCGACCATCCTGACCACCGACGGCGAAACGCATAGACAGCTGCGCCAAGGCGTCGATCCGAAATACCGGCCGCGCACCGTCGCCGCCTATGCCGGCGATCTCGTACGGTCGATTGCCGAACCTTTTCTCGACCGGATCGCCGAACAAGGCTCCGCCGAGCTGATGGCGGATTATTTCGAGCCGGTGTCGACGCTCAGCCTGGCGCGCTCGCTTGGCCTTGCCGACATCGACATGCCGACGCTGCGCCGCTGGTTCTATGGCCTTGCGCAGGGCGCCATCAATTTCGAGAACGACCCGAAGCGGCAAGAGATCGCCGACGCGATCAGCGCCGAGGTCGGCGCAGCCATCCGGCCGACTCTGGATAGACTGGCGCGCGCACCCGACGACTCGGCGCTGTCGCATATGCTGCATGACGGCATGCCGGAAGGCACGACGCGGCCGATCGATTTCTTGATGCCAAGCATCAAGGTCATTCTGCTTGGCGGCATGCAGGAGCCCGGACATGGTGCCGGTTCGATCCTCGCCGGCCTGCTTGCGCATCCCGAACAATTGCGGCAGGTGCTCGCCGATCCCGAGACCTTTGTGCCCAGGGCTGTCGATGAAGGCTTGCGCTGGGTGGCGCCGATCGGAACCCAGACGCGGCAGACGACGCAGGCGGTCGAGCTTGGCGGCGTAACCATCCCTGCCGGCGCCGCGGTCGCTGCACTTGTCTCCTCGGCAAGCCGCGACGAGAGCCGCTTTGCCGATCCAGACCGCTTCGACATCAACCGCAGGGAAGGCAATCATGCCGCCTTCGGCTTTGGTCATCATTTCTGTTCGGGCCGGTTTTTCGCGCGCGAGCAGATGTGCCTTGCGTTAAGGCTGCTGCTCCTGCGCTTCCCCGATCTCAGCTTGGTGCCAGGCAAGGTGCCGGTGTTTCGCGGCTGGGAATTCCGCGCGCCAACCACGTTGTATGTTTCCCTGGGAGTCCGCCACCAATGATCAGCCAGAATGCCATCGACGCGCTGCGCAAGACGGAGATCGGCGAGCGGGGCTTGTTTATCGACGGCGTACAGGCCGTAGCGACGAGCGGCGCGACGCTGGCGGTGATTTCGCCGATCGACGGCCGCCCTTTTGCCAGCATCGCTGACGGCAATGCCGCTGACATCGATCGCGCGGTCCGATCGGCGCGAAAAGCATTCGAGAAGGGTTCATGGTCGCGCGCCGCCCCTGCCTTTCGCAAGAAGGTGCTGACGAAATTTGCCGAGCTGATCGAAAAACATGTCGATGAGCTGGCCGTGCTTGGCGTGCGCGACAACGGCACCGAGATCGGCATGGCCTACAAGGCCGAGCCGCTGTCGGCGGCCGGCACCATCCGCTACTACGCCGAGGCGATCGACAAGGTCTATGGCGAGATCGCGCCGACGGCCGACAATGTGCTCGGGCTGATCCACAGGGAGCCACTCGGTGTCGTCGGCGTCATCGTGCCGTGGAACTTCCCGCTGATGATCGGTGCCTGGAAGATTGCGCCCGCACTGGCCACCGGCAACAGCGTCGTCGTCAAGCCGCCGGAGATCGCCTCGCTGACCTTGCTGCGGCTGGCCGAACTCGCAAGCGAGGCTGGACTTCCCGAAGGCGTGTTCAACGTCGTTACCGGTCATGGTGCTGTCGCCGGCGAAGCGCTTGGCCTCCATATGGATGTCGACGCCATCGCCTTTACCGGATCGGGGCCGGTCGGCCGGCGGCTGCTCGAATACTCCGCCCGTTCCAATTTGAAGCGGGTCTTCCTCGAGCTTGGCGGCAAGTCGCCCAACATCGTCTTTGCCGACGCTCCGGACCTGAAGCAGGCGGCGGTCGTCTCGGCTAACGGCATCTTTCGCAATTCAGGCCAGGTCTGCGTGGCGGGCTCGCGTCTGCTCGTCCAGTCGTCGGTCTATGATCTTTTCATGGACGAACTTGTCTCGGCAACCACGCGGCTCAAGGTCGGCGACCCGCTCGATCTCGCCAGCGATATCGGTGCGGTATCGAGCGCCGAACAGCTGGACAAGAATCTCGGCTTCGTCGCCATGGCGCAAGCCGAAGGCGCCCGTCTCGTCGCCGGTGGCGAACGGATACTGACCGAGACCGGCGGCAGCTACATGGCGCCGACGATCTTCGAGAACGTGACGCAAGAGATGCAGTTGGCGCGCGAGGAGGTGTTCGGACCGGTGCTCGGCGTGATGCGCTTCGAGACCGAGGAGGAGGCGGTGCATCTGGCCAACTCCACTGTCTACGGACTTGCCTCGGCGGTGTGGACCGCCAATCTTTCCACGGCCCATCGCATGGTGCGCGCCATCAACGCCGGTGTCGTCCACGTCAACACCTATGGCGGAGCCGATATCACCGTGCCGCTTGGCGGCGTCAAACAGTCCGGTTTCGGCCGTGACAAGTCGCTGCATGCGCTGGAGAAATTTGTCGACCTCAAGACCGCCTGGATTGCGCTCTGAGCCTCGCGGAAAGGCCAGCATATCTGCTCTTTTCGTCAAGCTTGGCCTCAGAACGCCACGCTGGTGCTGGTTGGCGGCGATCAGGTCGTCGCTATCGGCAGCTCGACTAGCGTGGTGTCGCGGGTCCAGGCTTTGCGCGGAAAGCCGTGTTGCGACCGGCGGGTATCACAGCGTCCTACTCCGTTGTGCCGGCTTTTTTTCTGCGCCGATTGGTGTGCGACTGGGCGACGGCCATTCGTAATTCAGGTGTGACCTCCAAACGCGCATTCTCTGTCCCATGCGGGTCTTGCAGCCCCTGGACGTGGACGGTCGGGAATGGGAGCTCGATGCCCTGCTCCTTGAAGGCCTGGCGGAGGCGCAAAAAGAACCTGCCTTTCATGCTGAAGGCGCCTCCAGGTCTGGTCGTGACCTTGACCCTCAAGACGATGCCGTACTCGCCGAACTCCTGCACCCCCTGCATCTTGATCGGTTCGATCACCCAGTGTTTGAACTCCGGATCTTCCGCCAGTTCCAGGCCAATTCGCTTGATCAGTTTGCGAGCAAAGTCGATATCGGTGTCATAGCCAACGGTGATGTTGAATTTGTCGGTGACCCAGTCACGGCTCTGGTTCTGCACGGCGCCGAGTTCGCCGAAAGGTATCGTGAACAGCGGACCACGATGGTGGCGCAGCTTCACCGAGCGCAGCGAAAAGCTCTCCACCGTACCCCTGTAGCTGCCCGATGAAATGTATTCGCCGACACGGAAAGCATCGTCGAGCAGATAAAACACGCCAGAGATCACGTCCTTGACGATGGTTTGCGCGCCAAAACCCACGGCGACGCCGACGACGCCGGCGCCGGCGATCAGCGGGCCGATCTGGATGCCGATCGAAGCGAGCATCATCAGCACCGCCATCACGATGATCACTGCTAGCAGAATGTTCTGGATGATCGGCAACAGCGTGTGCAGCCGCGCCTGATGCGGATCGAGGGTGAGGATGTCTTCTTCGCTCACCACCGCTTGCGGTATCGCGACGCCCAGCTTTCGTTCGATCAAGGCTTTGATGATCGACCAGCCGAAATCGGCAGCAAGGGCAATGACCACGACGTTGATCAAGCCGCGCAATATGAGCATGGTGGTCGTATCGCTGCCGCGCATGGATTGCATGTCCAGGCCCAGTACGCGTGCGAGAAGGTAAGCCGCCGCGAGGATGAAAATCATCCGGATACCGCGATCGATGACAGCGATCGTCACCGCCGGGATCGTCGGCCGGCCGGCATCTTCCGAACCGGGCCGCAGGACGAAATTAACCCCGCGCTCTGTCAGCACAATTGCCAAAGGCAGGAAGAATGCGGTGAAGGTAAACCAGAAGAATGTGTAGAGGCCGGCAATGCGTTCGAGGAACAGAACGACGAAGTAAGCCGTCAACAACCATGTCACTGCCGTGTGACCGCTGTGGCGCGCGCCGTCTCGCTGCGTTCTTGGCCGACGCCAAATGGCCAGCAGGAAGAGCAACAGCAGGATGAAATCGGCGCCCACCGACAGGACCATCATTCCGTCCTGGTCTATGCCGAGACCCGGCAAGAGGACAAACGCGGCGGCGAAGAAGGCGAAAACGCCGACGATCCGGGGCAGCCAATAAGCCCAATGGTCAGCAGCTCCGTTGGTGATCGGCAGGGCACGAACCTCGATGGCGTGCTCGACCTCCATGAAAGAAGGGACGAGCGTGGCCATCACGTATAGGCGCACAGCCCACGTAAAGACCGCAGCCATCAGAAATGTCAGCACAATCTCGCGGATGAGCGCTGGCCAGTCGAACAGCATGAACGCACCGGCGCTGCCCAGCGCGAACGAGCCGATCATCATGCTGGAATAAAGCGTGCGGCCGCCGATCTTCTTGGCCCGCCCGATGGGCGTATCTCTGGGTTGCGCGATGATCCAAAGACGAAATGGACGGGTGAGCTTGTATATTGCCCAGGTGAGCGCCAGGCCGGCAGCGATAAAGATCGCAATCAGCACCAATATGCTGACGGGGCCCTTGCTGGACATATCGTCCATTGTCTGGGCCCGGACGCGCGCGAACTGGCCTGGCAGTGTGGGCACGGTTCGCACGATTTTCTCGATGTGATGCTTGATCCGATCGAGCGTCGAGGATGCCATTGTATTCATCTGGCCCGGTGCGGCCACGGCGTCGGCCGGCGGAGCGCCAGCCGCAGCAGGCGCTTCCGTTGATCCAGCGGCCGGATTTCGTTGCTCGGCCACCCAGGCCTTCACCGACGGATCGTCGAGAAGCTCGAACAGCTGTTTGACCTTGTCGGGCGCGACGGCGGCCGGTGACTGCGCCTGTGCCGGGCCAGCCAGCAGGAGGGCGATCCCAAGGACGAACGGCCCGGCAATCAGGGCAAACTTCGTCGTCAGGCCTCCGAGACGCCGTGCCGGGCGCGCCAGCTTGCTGGCTCCCAATCGTCGATTCATGAGCAGCATCGTGCGGTAACCTTCCGGTCAGATCGGCGAGCAAGGACAGCTATGTCCGTCGTTGCCCCCACCTTTAACAAGCCGATGTTGCGGTGCAAGTCTCATCGCACCTAGACCGTTGGGTAGGGCACCAGGCGACCGGCAAGGCTGTCATCACCAGTGCCAGCGTTGCGCTGCATTCCTTGTCCCGACCACCTAGACCGGGTCGTTGTCGGTCGTCGGTTGCTCCGCGGCGGGAGCCTGTGACCATGCCGCATTGCACAATTTTGCGACCTTGCCCACAATGCACGCATGGTCCGCAGCTCACTCGCCGTCCTGGTCATCGACGAAAACCGTATCCGCGCCGCGATCATCGAGGCAGGTTTGCGCGAGGCCGGCCATGAGCGGGTCACCGTCATCCACGACGTGACCGGCATTGCGCGGCGCATCGCCGAGATCGAGCCGGACGTCATCGTCATCGACCTGGAAAACCCGAACCGCGACATGCTGGAAAACATGTTCCAGCTGTCGCGTGCGGTGAAGCGGCCGATCGCCATGTTCGTCGACCGATCGGACCAGGCATCGATCGAAGCGGCGGTCGATGCCGGCGTTTCGGCCTATGTCGTCGACGGCCTCAGGCAAGAGCGCGTCAAGCCGATCCTGGACATGGCGGTCAGCCGCTTCAACGCTTTCTCGCGCATGGCGCGCGAGCTGGAAGAGGTTCGAGGGGAGCTTGAGAGCCGCAAGGTGATCGACCGTGCCAAGGGCATCCTGATGAAGTCGCGCGGCCTGACCGAAGAGGCCGCCTACACGCTGCTGCGCAAGACGGCGATGAACCAGAACCGCAAGATCGGCGACATTGCCCAGAGCCTGGTGACTGCCGCCGGGCTGCTCGGGCCGTCGGAGGACGAATGAGCATGAGCGCCGAGCACCAGATCACCGCCGGCTTCATGCCGCTCTTCGACAGTGCCGTGCTGGTTGCGGCGGGTGAGCTTGGATTTGCCGCACGCGAGGGCATCGATCTCACACTGCACCGCGAGACCTCCTGGGCCAACATCCGCGACCGCATCGCCATCGGCCATTTCCACCTGGCGCACATGCTGGGGCCGATGCCGCTCGCCTGCAATCTCGGGCTGACGCCGCTTGCTTCCGAGACCATCGTGCCGTTTTCGCTCGGGCTTGGCGGCAATTGCGTCACCATCTCCAACGCAGTCTGGGAAGGCATGGCGGCACGCGGCGCCATACCCGATCTCGAGCCCGCGCGCGCGGGCGCAGCCCTTCGTGCCTTCATTCGCGACGGCGCCGGGGCTGGCGGCGATCCGCTGCGCTTTGCCGTGGTGCACCCGCATTCGGGGCATAATTACGAACTGCGCTACTGGCTTGCCGGGTGCGGCATCGATCCGGAGCGCGAGATCGAGATCGTCATCGTGCCGCCGCCCTTCATGGCCGATGCGCTGGCCGCCGGGCGGATCGACGGCTACTGCGTCGGCGAGCCCTGGAACAGCGCCTCGGTCGCTGCCGGCACCGGCCATATCGTAACCGTCAAGGCGCTGCTGTGGCGCAACAGTCCGGAGAAGGTGATCGGCGTGCGCAAGGCCTGGTCGCAGGAGAACCCGGTCGCGCTGGCAGCATTGCTGCGCGCGCTGCATCATTCGGCGCGCTGGTGCCAGGACCGGGGCAACCACGCCGAACTGGCTGGTGTGATGGCTCAAGCTGGCTTCCTCGGCCTGCCACCAGCTGTCCAGATGCCGATCCTGACCGGCCATCTTGAACTGGGCGGCGGCGCCGAACTGGATGTCGACGACTTCTTCCTGCCCTTCGACAAGGCGGCGAACTTTCCGTGGAAGAGCCATGCGCTGTGGTTCTATACGCAGATGGTGCGCTGGGGGCATGTCGAGCACACGCCGGAAAACCTTGCTATCGCCCGTGACTGCTACCGTCCCGACCTCTACCGCTCGGCGCTAAAGCCGCTTGGCGTTGCACTTCCCGGCGCCAATGCGAAGGTCGAGGGCGCGCTTAAGGTCGCCACGGCTGTCGGTGCGACCGGGGCAGGCTTGGTGCTTGGGCCAGACGGCTTCTTCGACGGTCAGACCTTCGACCCCGACGAGATCGACGGCTATATAGCGCGCCAGAACGCTCGCGCGGAAGCCTGATCATTCTCGCGCCATTCTTGTGCATTGCACAAAAAATGTGCGTGCGATTGCTGTAGTGAACAATCTTTGATCTGCTTGCGATGTCGCCTCGCGTGCCGGCGTCTGGCGCGTAATGTTGATTTCATTTAGGTTTTTCGTTTCACCCAAAACTGGCACGGTTCCTGCTTTGATTTAGCCAGGCCCTTCGCGGGTCACGGAACAGGCGTCCAATGGCGGGCGCCACAGGCAAAGCTGCCGCTCAGGTCAACGACGCGATCCCGGATGTACGGACGCGCGAGGCCTGGACGGCGGCTTTTTTGTTTTGGGCCACTCGACGAAGCGTTCAACCGGAGATCACGATGAAAGAAAAAATAGGGAAATGGATCGGGACGGGAACATCGCTCAAGGATGTGACGCGCCGCGATTTTCTTGTCAGCAGCGCCATGACGGCCGGCCTGTTCGTGGCGGCCCGCAAGCTCTTCCCCTCGGGCGCCTATGCCGCCACGACCGCTCCGGAGGTCACCGGCGCCAAGCTCGGCTTCATCGCGCTGACCGACGCGGCGCCGCTGATGATCGCCAAGGAGAAGGGGCTGTTCGTCAAGTTCGGCATGCCCGACGTCGAGGTGCTCAAGCAGGCCTCCTGGGGCGCGACGCGCGACAATCTGATGCTCGGCGGCGCAGCCAACGGCATCGACGGCGCTCACATCCTGACGCCGCTGCCCTATCTCATGCACACCGGCAAGGTGACGCAGAACAACCAGCCGATGCCGATGGCTATCGTGGCGCGGCTCAACTACGACTGCCAGGGCATTTCGGTTGCGCAGGAATACGCCGGCACCGGTGTCGGCCTCGACGCCTCCAAGCTGAAGGACGCCTTCGCCGCCAAGAAGGCGGCCGGCAAGGAAATCAAGGCCGCCATGACGTTCCCGGGCGGGACCCATGATTTGTGGCTCCGTTACTGGCTGGCCGCCGGCGGCATCGATCCCGACAAGGACGTCTCGACCATTGTCGTGCCGCCGCCGCAGATGGTCGCCAACATGAAAGTCGGCAACATGGACGTGTTCTGCGTTGGCGAACCGTGGAACGAACAGCTCGTCCACCAGGGCGTTGGTTTCACCGCCGCCACCACCGGCGAACTGTGGAAGGGTCATCCCGAAAAGGCGCTCGGCCTCCGCGCCGAATTCATCGACAAATACCCGAACGCCACCAAGGCGATCGTGATGGCCGTCATGGAGGCCCAGCAATGGTGCGAGGCCACGGAGAACAAGGACGAGATGGCCGCCATCATCGGCAAGCGGCAATGGATGAACGTGCCTGTCGCCGACATTATCGGCCGCCTCAAGGGCGACATCAACTACGGCAATGGCCGCGTGGCCACCGGCACTGACCTCTACATGAAATTCTGGAAGGGTGGCGTCTCCTATCCCTACAAGAGCCACGACAGCTGGTTCCTCGCCGAAAACATCCGTTGGGGAAAATTCGCGCCGACCACCGACATCAAGACGCTGGTCGATCAGGTCAATCGCGAGGATATCTGGCGCGAGGCGGCGAAGGATCTCGGCGTTGCCGCAGCCGATATTCCGGCCTCGTCGTCGCGTGGCGTCGAGACATTCTTCGACGGCAAGATTTTCGACCCGGCCAACCCGTCGGCCTATCTCGACAGCCTGAAGATCAAGGCATCGGCTTGACCAGCGCAAACGGCGCGTTGCGCCGTTTGTCGCCCCCAGCGCAACGGCGCTTCGCCGTTGTCGCCCGCATCGACCCCGGAGTTATACCCAGACATGTCCATCCAAGCCATTGAGGAAACCACGGTGAAGGCGTTCCCCGCGAAGCCTGCCGCGGTCATCGCTTTCACCGCCAAAGCGCGGCGCCGCTTCGACCCGATCGCGATCGCCGGCAGGCTGGCCACCGCCCTGGTGCCGCCGGTCATCGTTATCGCCTTCATGCTGGTCGTGTGGCAGATCGCCTGCTCGTCGCCGACCGCCAGCCTACCGCCGCCCAGCCAGGTGTGGAACGAGGCCTATGACCTGATCGCGCATCCGTTCTTCAACAACGGCCCGCAGGATATCGGCCTTGCGTGGCGGGTGCTGATCTCTCTGCAGCGCGTCGCCATCGGCTTCGGCCTGGCGGCGATCGTCGGCGTCGCGCTCGGCGCCCTGGTCGGCCAGTCGATCTGGGCCATGCGTGGCCTCGATCCGGTGTTCCAGATACTGCGCACCGTGCCGCCGCTGGCCTGGTTGCCGCTGTCGCTGGCTGCTTTCCGCGATTCCAGCCCGTCGGCGCTGTTCGTTATCTTCATCACCTCGATCTGGCCGATCATCATCAACACCGCCGTCGGCGTGCGAAACATTCCGGAAGACTACCGCAACGTCTCGCGCATCTTGCGGCTCAACCAGTTCGAATTCTTCGTCAAGATCATGGTTCCGGCCGCCGCACCCTACATCTTCACCGGCCTCAGAATCGGCATCGGCCTGTCCTGGCTCGCCATCGTCGCCGCCGAAATGCTGACCGGCGGCGTCGGCATCGGCTTCTTCATCTGGGACGCCTGGAACTCGTCGCGGCTGCCCGACATCATCGTCGCGCTCGCCTATATCGGCGTCACCGGCTTCTGCCTCGACCGCCTGGTCGCTGCGGTCGGCGCTTTCGTCACCCGCGGCACAACGGCAAAGTGAGGAGAGGGCGATGACGGCCTATCTGCAGCTCGACCATATCGACAAATCCTTTGCCCGCGGCGGTCAGGTCAGCGAGGTGCTCAAGGACATCAGGCTGACCATCGACAAGGGCGAATTCGTCTCCATCATCGGCCATTCCGGCTGTGGCAAGTCGACCTTGCTCAATCTGATCGCCGGGCTGACCAAGGTTTCCGCCGGCGCCGTGCTGCTTGAAAACAAGGAGGTCGACAGCCCCGGACCCGAGCGCGCCGTGGTGTTCCAGAACCACAGCCTGCTGCCATGGCTCACCGTCTACGAAAACATCAGCCTGGCGGTGTCGAAAGTCTTTGGCCGTTCCAAGAGCAGGACCGAACGACATGACTGGATCATGCGCAATCTCGATCTCGTGCAAATGGCGCATGCCAAGGACAAGCGGCCGGCCGAAATATCGGGCGGCATGAAGCAGCGCGTCGGCATTGCCCGGGCGCTTGCCATGGAGCCGAAGATCCTGTTGCTCGACGAGCCGTTCGGGGCACTCGACGCGCTGACGCGCGCCCATCTGCAGGATGCGGTTATGGACATCCATTCCAGGCTCGGCTCGACGACGATCATGATCACCCACGATGTCGACGAGGCGGTGCTGTTGTCCGACCGCATCGTCATGATGACCAACGGTCCGGCGGCGACAATCGGCGAGGTGCTTGCGGTGCCGCTGCTGCGGCCGCGTCGACGCGTCGAACTCTCTTCCGACCGCACCTTCCTGCGCTGCCGCGAAGCGGTGCTGAAGTTCCTCTATGAACGCCACCGCTTCGTCGAAGCCGCGGAGTAACGCCATGACCGAAAAACTCGTCATCATCGGCAACGGCATGGCCCCCGGGCGCATGCTGGAGCATCTGCTCGAACAGGCGCCGGGCCACTACACCGTGACCATTTTCAACGCCGAGCCGCGGGTGAACTACGACCGCATCATGCTGTCGCCGGTTCTCTCCGGCGAAAAGGCCTATGAGGAAATCATCATCCACGGCGACGGCTGGTACATCGCCAACAACATCACCCTCTACAAAGGTCACAAGATCGTCGCCATCGACCGGGCGGCCAAGACAGTCACCTCCGATCACGGCGTCACCGAGCCTTACGACAAGCTCGTCATCGCCACCGGATCGGTGCCCTTTATCATTCCGGTGCCCGGCCATGATCTGCCGGGGGTGCTGACCTATCGCGACCTCGACGATGTTCAGGCCATGATGCTTGCCGCCCAGTCGCGCGCCAAGGCCGTGGTCATCGGCGGCGGCCTGCTCGGGCTGGAGGCGGCAGCAGGTTTGAACGCCCAAGGCATGGACGTCACCGTGCTGCATGTCATGCCGACATTGATGGAGCGTCAGCTCGATCCAGCCGCCGGCTATCTCCTGCAGCGCGCGGTGGAACAGCGCGGCATCAAGGTCATCACCAAGGCCAACACCCAAGCGATCACCGGCAACGGCAAGGTCGGGCAGGTGGAGCTTGCCGACGGCACTATTATCCCGGCAACGCTGGTGGTGATGGCGGTCGGCATCCGGCCGAATGCGGCGCTGGCCAGGGAGGCCGGCATAGCCGTCAATCGTGGTATTGTCGTCGATGCCGGCATGCGCAGCAACGACCCCGACATCTACGCGCTCGGCGAATGCGCCGAGGTCTACGGCCAGGTCTACGGGCTGGTCGCGCCGCTCTACGAGATGGCGCGCGTTGCCGCGAACCAGTTGGCCGGCAACGAGGCAGCGGCCTTCGTCCACATGGACACGCCGACCAAGCTCAAGGTCACCGGCATCGACCTGTTCTCGCTTGGCGACTTCGCCGAAGGCGAGGACCGCCAGGAGATCGTGCTGCGCGATGCCGCCGCCGGCGTCTACAAGCGCCTTGTGCTCAAGGACGACCGCATCATCGGCACCGTGCTTTATGGCGAGACGGCGGACGGCGCCTGGTTCAACGACCTCAAGAAGAAGCAGACCGACATATCGGAGATGCGCGACACGCTCATCTTCGGCCAGTCCTACCAGGGGGGTGCCCCGCTGGACCCTATGGCGGCCGTTGCAGCCTTGCCGGATGATGCGGAAATCTGCGGCTGCAACGGCGTTTGCAAGGGCAAGATCACCGGCGCGATCACGGCCAAGGGCCTGGCTTCGCTCGACGACGTGCGCGCCCACACCAAGGCATCGGCTTCCTGCGGTTCGTGCACCGGGCTGGTCGAGAAGCTGATGGTGCTGATCATCGGCGACAAATACAACCCGGCCGCCGTGCAACCGATGTGCGGCTGCACCACGCTCGGCCATGACGAGGTGCGCCGGCTGATCATCGCCAAGAGCCTGAAGACCATTCCCGCCGTGATGCAGGAGCTGGAATGGACGACCTCCTGCGGCTGCGCAAAATGTCGGCCGGCGCTCAACTACTACCTCGTCTGCGACTGGCCGAACGATTACGCCGACGACTATCAGTCGCGCTTCATCAACGAACGCGTCCACGCCAACATCCAGAAGGACGGCACCTATTCGGTGGTGCCGCGCATGTGGGGCGGCGTCACCAACGCCGCCGAACTGCGCGCCATCGCCGACGTCGTCGACAAGTTCGAGATACCGATGGTCAAGGTCACCGGCGGCCAGCGCATCGACATGCTGGGCATCCGCAAGGAGGATCTGCCGGCGGTGTGGGCCGATCTCGGCCAGGCCGGCTTCGTCTCAGGCCATGCTTACGCCAAGGGCCTGCGCACGGTGAAGACCTGTGTCGGCTCCGACTGGTGCCGCTTCGGCACGCAGGATTCGACCGGCCTCGGCATTCGCATCGAGAAATTCATGTGGGGCTCGTGGACCCCGGCCAAGGTCAAAATGGCGGTGTCGGGCTGTCCGCGCAACTGCGCCGAGGCGACCTGCAAGGATGTCGGCGTGATCTGTGTCGACAGTGGCTACGAGATCCATTTCGCCGGCGCCGCCGGCCTCGACATCAAGGGCACCGAAGTGCTTGGCCTGGTCAAGACGGAGGACGAGGCGCTGGAGCATATCGTCGCGCTGACGCAGATGTATCGCGAGCAGGGCCGCTATCTCGAGCGCATCTATAAATGGGCCAAGCGCATCGGCATCCCCGAGATCAAGCGCCAGATCATGGACGACGGCGCCAAGCGCAAGGCCTATTACGAACGCTTCGTCTCCAGCCAGAAATTCGCCCAGGTCGACCCGTGGTCGGAACGCGTCTCCGGCAAGGACAAGCACGAGTTCCGGCCAATGGCTTCTGTCGGGTTTGCGCAGGCTGCGGAGTGATCAAGATGGACTGGATATCGATCGGCTCACTCTCCGACATCCCCCGCCGCGGCGCGCGCTGCGTCGACACACCCGAGGGTAAGATCGCCGTCTTCCGCACGCAGGACGATCAGGTCTATGCCATCGATGACCATTGCCCGCACAAGGGTGGGCCGCTGAGCCAAGGCATCGTCCACGGCACCGCCGTCACCTGCCCCTTGCACAATTGGGTCATTTCGCTGGAGACGGGCAAGGCGCTCGGCGCCGACGAGGGCGCGGTGCGCACCATTCCTGTGCGCATCGAGGGCGAGCACCTGTTCATTGCGCTGAAAGCGCTGGCCAGCCGCGCGGCCTGAAGCATGGAACTTGGCGAAGCGCGCGAGGTGAGGACCACCTGCCCCTATTGCGGGGTGGGTTGCGGCGTGCTGGCGAAAGTCGCCCCGCCCCGCGGAGAAAGGGCGCGCCGCGCCCCCCCCCCAGCCACCCCCAAAGGGCCGGCGACCCCTCACCGCGCCGCCCCCGCCGCCCACCAACGCCCACGCCGGCGCGG
>NZ_JAMYRV010000011.1:0-131633 GCF_040321555.1 Mesorhizobium sp. M0317
CCGTCCCAGGGCCCCCCCCCCCCAGGGGGGGCCGGGCGCCGCGCGGTGCCGCGGGGGGGGGCGGCTAGGCGACAGAGCGCTGGCGCTGCACCCCCACCCCGGCTCACTGTCTTCGCTTCGCTGCGACAGCGAGCCGACCCTCCCCAAAAGGGGGAGGGTGAGGCTGCGCCGCCGGCGCCAGACAGGATCGAGACGAAATTAGCCAATACTGCCATCCTACTGCCCCAGCCGTTCGAGCAGGATCGGCACGTGCACCTGGTCGGATTTGTAGTTGCCGGTCAGCATGTACATCATGATGTTGACGCCGGCGCGCAGCGCATAGATGCGCTGCATCGGATCCGATGGCACGGTCGGCAAAAGCGGGTCACCATTCTCGTCGACGGCCCAGGCGCCGGCAAAATCATTGGCGGTGATCAGGATCGGCGAGACGCCGTCGCCGACGCGTACCGGCCGATTCTCGGCATTGCTGGCCTCGAGCGAGGCTTCCACCCAGAGCGGGCTGCCGGAGAAGCGGCCGGGAAATTCGGGCAGGATGAAGAAGGATTTGGTCAGCACATGGTCGGCGGGCACCGGCTCCAGCGGCGGCACGTTGAGATTGCCGAGAATGTCGCGCAACCGTTCCGTCGCCGGGCTCGCCGAATCCGCACCGATGCCGTTGGCGAACTGGTCGCGCGTGTCGAACAGCACCGTGCCGCCCTGCTGCATATAGGCGTCGATGCGGGCGATCGCGGCTTGGCTCGGCATCGGCGCGGAGGGATCGATCGGCCAGTAGATCAGCGGATAGAAGGAAAGCTCGTCCTTCGAGATATCGACGCCCGCCGGCGCGCCCGGCTCGAGCGCGGTCTTCTCGATCAGGAAGCGGGTCAAGCCTTCGAGCCCTGCGCGGCTGATCGAATCGTCACCGGGCACACCGGTCAGCACATAGGCGATGCGGGTCTTGGCAATGTCCTCGATAGCGGCGGCATCGCCGGGCTTGGCGTCGTCGGCGCGGGCGAGGTCGGCATGGCCAAACAGCATGCCGAGGCCAAGCAGCAGCGCAGCCGTCGTTGCCGCGGCCGATCGGGCGCGGCGCGGTCGGCGCGACATCAGCCCGCCCATCCAGAACACCGCCAGCGTGTCGAGCAGCATAAGCACAAGTGCCGCTGTGACCAGCGATCCCTTGAGGTCGCGCGATTCATCGAAAGCGTACTGGATATTGGTCACCGGCACTGTGAATTGCGGGCGCACCAGCGGCGCGAAGGCGGTGGCCGGGTCGAGCAGATTGTGGGCGAAAACGCCGGTTTCCGAGCCATAGAGGCCGGGCGGGTTCTCGAACGTCACCGGCAGCGAGCCGGCGCCAGGGACCAGCGGTCGTGCGTCCGGCGTCGGCGGCACCAAAGTGCCGTCGGCGGCTATCATGCGATAAGGCGCCAGCGACGTAGCAGCGGCTTCAGCGTTGGCAACCGCCGCACCCTGGTTGCGCGACAGTTGCACAATGCGCCGCAGCATCTCGACGAAGCTGCCGGAGATCGGCAGCGTCGACCATGTCGCTTCCGGGGTGATGTGGAACAGAACCAGCGTGCCCTTGCCCTTCTTCAACCCGGTCACCAGCGGGGTGCCATCGGCAAGGGTTGCCCAGGTGCGTTCGACGATGTCTGGCGTCGGTTCGGCCAACACCTGCCGGCTCACCGTGACCTCGGCCGGCGGTGCGAGGTCGGCGAACGGGCCGTTCTTCGGGAATTCGGTCACCGCCTGCGGCGTCGTCCAGGAGAGCGCGCCGCCAAGCGAGCGCTCGCCGGTGCGCAGCCTGACCGGCAGAAGGTCGTCGTCATTGCCGGCGGCGGCCAGCCGCGAACCGGCGAAGCGCACCAGCGTGCCGCCATTGTCGACCCAGTCGACCAGCCGCTGATGGACCTGCGGCGGAATGGTGCCGATGTCGGCCATGACGATCATCGCCGGCTTCTGGTCGAGAAGCTGCGGGATGGCGTCGGCGAGATCGACGCTCGACGGTTCGACCAGATCGGCGAAAGGCTGCAACGCCCGCCTGATGTAATAGAGCGGCGACAGAAGCGGCTGCGCCTGGTCGGCCTCGGCCTGCGATAAAAGTCCGACGCGGCGGCGCTTGGAGCTTTCGTCGAGCACGCGCACCGCACCTGCCTGGCGTTCGCCGTCGAGCGCGATCGAGGCAAAGTCGTTGCGCAGTTCGAACGGCACCGCCATCGTGCCGGTGGCGGTAGTCTCACCCGGCGCGAAGGTCAGCGTCGCGTCGGCGATGCGGCGGCCCTTATCGTCGAAGGCGCCGGCGGTGACTTGTGCCGGCGCCGGATCGCCGGGCGCGCGGATGGCGGTCAGGGCGAAGCCGTCGACCTGATTTTCGGCGCCAGTGAGCCCAGTCAGCGCCAGCCGGTCGGAATTGGCCCAGACGACACGGGCGGCGTTTTTCGACAGCAGTGTGTTGAAGGCGGCCTCGTCGCCCTTTGCCGCAAGGCCGTCGGCGAGAACGGCAACGCTGGCGCCGGGCAAGGTTCCCAGCACGCCGGCGACGCGGGCATAGACAGCGGGTCGGTCGGTCGGGATCGGCCTCGGCTTGGCGGCGCGCAGCCGGTCGAGGGCAGCCGCCGCATCGAAGGGGCCGATCTCGGCGTTCGGCTTTTCGGCGGTGAAGGCGATGACGACCGGTACGCCGTTCGAACCGGCATCGGCGATCAGCCGCTGGGCGGTGGCGACGCGCTTGCCCCAGTCGGCGGCACTCGCCCAGTCATTGTCGATGACGAGCGCCAGGGCGGCGCCCTCGGCCGGCAATTTTTCGCGCGGATTGAAAACGGGTTCGGCTAATGCCGCGACGACAAGGGCTGCCATCAACAGCCGCAGCAGCGTCAGCCACCACGGGCTCTGCTGCGGCGTTTCCTCCCGCTTCAGCACGCGAGCGAGGATCTTCAGCGGCGGAAACATTTCGGACTGCGGCTTGGGCGGTGTGAGCCTGAGCAGCCACCAGATCACCGGCAGCGCGAGCAGGCCCCATAACACCATGGGAGCGCCAAAGGAGAGCGGCAGCCAGCTCATGCGCCGGCCCTTCCCACGAATGCGCCATCGGCGGTCATCGCCATGTGGATGCGCACCAGCGCCTCGGAAGCGAGGCGATCGGTGTGGTTGACGGTGTAGCTCCAGCCGAGGCGCTTGCACCAGCTGGCCATCTCCTGGCGGCGGGCGGTGTAGAGCAGGCGGTATTCGTCGCCGAGCATTTCGGCGCGGCCGGCGGTCAACTTGTCGCCGGTCTCGGGATCGGTGAATTCGGTGCGGCCGGCATAAGGAAAGGTCTCCTCCGCCGGATCGGCAACCTCGATCAGATGCGCACGCACGCCATGCCGCGCCAGCACATCGAGCCATTCCATGGTCTCCTCGACCGGGTCGAGGAAATCGCTGACGACGACGATGTCGCAGAAGCGGCGGATGGCGGACAGGTCAGGCTTTGCTGGCGGGCCGGCGGCGTGCATCAATTGCGCCGCGATGCGCTCGGCGCCGTTGCGGGCGGTGAACGGATCGGTCAGGCCGGGCCAGGCGATGCGCTCGCCGCTGCGAGATAGCAATTCGGCCATGGCCAGTGCCAGCACCAGCGCGCGCGATTCCTTGGAAACGCTGGCGCCAGTCGATTTGTAGAGCATGGAGGGCGATGGGTCGGCCCAAAGCCACACCGTGTGGGCTGCTTCCCATTCGCGGTCGCGCACATAGGTGTGGTCGTCGCGGGCCGAACGGCGCCAGTCGATGCGCGAGGAATCGCCTTCGACATAGGGGCGGAACTGCCAGAAATTCTCGCCGATGCCGCGCTTGCGGCGGCCATGCCAGCCGGCAATTACCGTATTGACGATACGGCGTGCCTCGACCAGCAGGTCCGGCACCAGCGAAGCCCGCAACCGGCCCCTGGCGAGCGCGTCGCGCGTCGCTGCCGGTGCCTGGACTTCGCCGATACGCGCCATCAGATTCCTTTGGCCAGTTTCGCTACCACGTCGCGCACGGTCGTGCCCTCGGCGCGGGCGGCAAAGGTCAGCGCCATGCGGTGCTGCAGCACCGGTTCGGCCAGCGCGCGGATGTCGTCCACCGACGGTGCCAGCCGCCCGTCATAAAGCGCGCGCGCACGGGCGCACAGCGTCAGCGCCTGGCTGGCGCGCGGGCCGGGACCCCAGGCGACATGCTTGTCGGTCTCGGCATTGCCCTGGCCGGGACGCGCCGAACGCACCAGTTTGAGGATGGCGTCGACGACGCTTTCGGGCACCGGCATACGGCGGATCAGCGTCTGGATTTCCCTCAGCCGCGCCGGCTGCAGGACGTTTTGCGCCTTGGCGTCCTCGATGCCGGTGGTTTCGAGCAGGATGCGCCGCTCGGCCTCGATTTCGGGATAAAGGATGTCGACCTGCATCAGGAAGCGGTCGAGCTGTGCTTCGGGCAGGGGATAGGTGCCTTCCTGCTCCAGCGGGTTTTGCGTCGCCAGTACATGGAAGGGCGCGGGCAGGTCGTGGCGAATGCCGGCGATGGTGACGTGATATTCCTGCATCGCCTGCAGCAGCGCCGACTGGGTGCGCGGCGAGGCGCGGTTGATCTCGTCGGCCATCAGCAATTGCGCGAAGATCGGGCCGGAGATGAAGCGGAAGGAGCGCTTGCCGGCCTCGTCCTGTTCCATCACCTCTGAGCCGAGAATGTCCGACGGCATCAGGTCGGGTGTGAACTGGATGCGGCGCGAATCGAGGCCGAGCACGACACCGAGCGTTTCGACCAGCTTGGTCTTGGCAAGGCCGGGCACGCCGACCAGCAGCGCATGGCCGCCGGCAAGCAGCGCCACCAGCGTGCGCTCGACCACCACTTCCTGGCCGAAAATGACGCGGCCGACGCCGTCGCGCACCCTGGAAATATCGGCCAGCGCCGTCTCGGCCTGGGCGATCATGTCCTTTTCGCTGATTGGGCTTTCCTTGACCATTACGCTCATGCCGCATCGATCCTTGTGCTGGAAGTACCGGCTTGCACTGCAGTGTGCCTTAGAATGCCGCGATTCGGCTTCGCCTGGCGCCTACGAATGAATTTAAATCACAGACTTAGGCTGACAAGCGGAACAACAGTGACTATTTCGTGACCATGACGGAACGCTCCGAACATCGCGAACACAGCCTTGCTGCCGCAACCGAGGCGCGCGGTCTCGAAGCGTTGATCTCGCGTGCGGCTCGCGCCGGCAAGGGCGCGGCGCCGGTGGAGCGCTGGAATCCCGACTTCTGCGGCGATCTCGACATGGAGATCAAACAAGACGGAATGTGGTTCTATCTCGGCACGCCGATCGGCCGCATGCCGCTGGTGCAGCTGTTTTCCAGCGTGCTGCGCAAGGACGAGGATGGCAGGACCTATCTGGTGACGCCGGTCGAACGGGTCGGCATCCGCGTCGTGGACGCGCCTTTCATCGCGGTTGAAATGGATGTTTCCGGCGCCGGCGCCGAGCAGACCATCACTTTCCGCACCAATGTCGGCGATGTCGTCGAGGCCGGACCTGGCCATCCGCTGCGCTTCGTCGACGAGAACGAGACCGGCGGGCTAAAACCCTATGTGCTGGTGCGCGGGCGGCTGGAAGCGCTGGTGGCGCGGCCGGTGATGTACGAACTGGTCGAGCATGGCGAGGAGATCGATATCGGCGGCAAGACGATGTTTGCCGTGCGCTCGAAAGGCGAAATCTATCCGATCATGCCGGCGGAAAAACTGAAGCGGCTGAGCGCATGATGGATCAGGTGAGGCAGCCGCCGTTTTCCACAGCGGATTTTCGCGCGCGGGTCGCGGCGCAAGCTGAAGCCCATGCCGGCGACGATTATGGCGATCATCGCTTCAACCCCGGCCATCCACGGTTGACGCAGCTCAAAGCGCTGCGAGACGCCGCGGTGCTGATCCCGGTCGTCGATCATGGACGCGATGCGACCGTGCTTTTGACCAAGCGGGCGGAAAAACTGCGCAGCCATTCCGGGCAGGTGGCTTTTCCCGGCGGCACCATTGATCCCACCGATGCGACCCCGGAAGCAGCGGCCTTGCGCGAAACCTTCGAGGAGATCGGGCTCGGCCAGGACCGCATCGAGATCATCGGCCGCATGCCCGATTATGTCGCCGGCAGCGGCTATCGCATCGCGCCGGTGCTGGCGATCGTCGAGCCCGGTTTTACGCTGTCGCTCAATTCCGACGAGGTCGACGCCGCCTTCGAAGTGCCGCTTTCGTTCCTGATGGATCCGGCCAACCACACCAGGGACAGCCGCATGTGGAACGACCTGGAATGGTTCTTCTACGATATGCCCTATGGCGGCCAGCGCATCTGGGGCGTCACCGCCGGCATCATCCGCACGCTCTATGAAAGGCTCTATGCTTGAGTGATCCGATATCGCTGGCGGGCAGAGCCGACTGGCTGGGTGAAAAGCATCTGCAGCGGCTGCTTGCCGTGCTGGCGCAGGGCGGCGAGGAAGCCCGCATCGCGGGCGGCGCGGTGCGCAATGCGCTGATTGGGCAGCCGGTCGCCGATATCGACGTTGCTACCACTTGCCTGCCCGAGGAAACCGTTCGCCGCGCCGAGGCGGCGGGCTTCAAGGCGGTGCCGACCGGCATCGAGCACGGCACGATCACGGTGATTGCCGGCGGCGCGCCCTATGAGGTCACCACGCTGCGCGCCGACATCGAGACCGATGGCCGCCGCGCCAAAGTGTCGTTCGGCCGCGACTGGAAGGCCGACGCCGAACGGCGCGATTTCACCATCAACGCGCTCTATGCGGAGGCTGACGGGACGGTCGTGGACCTGGTCGGCGGCGTCGGCGATATCGAGGCACGAAGGCTGCGCTTCATTGGCGATGCCGAGCAGCGGATCCGCGAAGACTATCTGCGCATCCTGCGTTTCTTCCGCTTTTTCGCCTGGTATGGCGAGGGTCGGCCCGATGCCGAGGGATTGAAGGCCTGCGCCCGGCTCAAGGACGGTCTCGCCCATCTCTCGGCCGAACGCATCTGGTCCGAGCTGAAGAAGTTGTTATCGGCCCCAGATCCGTCGCGCGCCTTGCTGTGGATGCGCCAGGCCGGCGTGCTCACCAGCGCCCTGCCGGAAAGCGAGAAATGGGGCATCGATGCCATTCATGGGCTGACCAAGACAGAAAAGGATCTGGGCTGGGCGCCGGACCCGCTGCTCAGGCTGGAGGCGATCGTGCCGCCCGATGCGGAGAGGATGAAGACACTGGCCGAGCGGCTGAAACTTTCGACCACTGAGGCGGAGCGCCTGCGCCACTGGGCCCTGACGGCTGCCGTCGAGCCCAAGACAAGCGAAGCGGAACTGGCCAAGAAACTCTATTCCGGCGAGCGCCAGGGTTTTCTCGATCGCCTGCGGCTGTCGCTGGCGTCGGCGCGAGCGCGGGCTCTCGAGGACAATGACGCGCTGGTTCAGGCCGGCGGGTTTTCGCGCCTGCTCGCTTTTGCGCTGAAATGGGAAAAACCGGTGTTCCCAGTCAAGGGCGGCGATCTGACGGCGCTTGGCGCGTCGCCGGGGCCAATACTCGGTGCGATCCTGAAAAACCTGGAAAAGGAATGGATCGGGTCCGGCTTTGCGCTCGATCGCGACGCGCTGCTGGAGCGCGCCGCGGAAGCCCTGAAGGCCAGATAGGACTGCTCAGGCCGCGTCGCGAACTTTCTCGATGCGCGAGCGGATCGCCTCGATCATCGTCTCGCGAATGACCGTTTCGCCATGTGTCTCGCGCATATGGTCGACGGCGCGGCGCATGACCTCGGCTTCCTCACCGGCACGGGTGTGCCACTCACAGCCGGGAACCAGCGAGCCGCAATGGAATTCCTTCATGGGGTTTTCTCCTTTTCCTCCTTGGAGCCTGTGCCTCTCATGGGCACACGAAGCTCCGCCATCTCTGTTCCGCGCCCTGTCACAGCAGTCGGTTTCGGGGGCACGCACGGGGGAGCTAGCATAACACGGTTCGACGGTTTTGGTTGCCGTGGGTGCGAAAAGGCGGGGCGGCGCTGCGCCGCCCCTCTTGTCAGGCTAAGCCAAGGCAAGACCGTTCGGTCTTGTCCCCATCACTTCACGATCTTGACGGACTCGGCAACCTTGTTCTTGCCGCTCATGTCCCAGGAAACGCGGACCTTTTCGCCGGCCTTCAAGCCTGGATCCTTGAAGGTCTGGGGCAGCGTGAAGGTGGATCCATCGTCCAGAACAAGGCTCATGGCCGTGCCATCATAGGTCTTGACCGTGCCCGTGGTGTGCTTGACCGCGGCAAAGGCAATCGAGCCGGAAGCGAGAAGTGCAGCGGCGGTTGCCGATACAATGAGCTTTCGCATGGTAAGTACTCCTGGAAAATGCGGGCATTCGTTTGGGAAAATGCTCCGCCTTGTTCAGGGCCGTCCGGTAGCGTCGTGTCGCGACACCCTTCATTGCTCTCAAGGGAACCGCCGGCGCTTCCCGGCCCGGAAACGACAAATAGTCGTTTTATTCCAACTGCCTATTAGACGAAAAAGATAGTCGCTGCGCCACATTCCATCCCAAGATTCGGCGAATGGGACGCCATTGTGGCTCACGTTGCGCTCACCGATAGTTTACGGCCACCTGACCTCCGGCGGCAGGCTGGACAGGATCGAGGCGACATTGCCCCCGGTCTTCAGGCCGAAAATGGTGCCGCGATCGTGAAGCAAGTTGAATTCTGCGTAACGGCCGCGGCGAATGAGCTGCTCGTCGCGGTCGTCGTCGGTCCAGTTCTCGTTGAAATGGGCGCGAACCAGGTGTCCGTAGACGACAAGGAAAGAACGCCCGACATCCTGGACGAAGTTCAAATCGGCATTCCAGCCGCCTTTCTCCTCCCCCGAATGCAGCCAGTCGAAAAAGATGCCGCCGACGCCGCGCGGCTCGTGGCGGTGCGGCAGATAGAAATACTCGTCGCACCAGGCCTTGAATTTGGGGTGGTCGGCGATCGCAGCGTTCTTCTCGCAGGCGAACTGCATGGCTCGATGGAAGGCGACCGTGTCGGGGTGATCTTCCGTGCGGTTGCGGTCGAGCACCGGCGTCAGATCGGCGCCGCCGCCAAACCAGTGGCGCGACGTCACGACCATGCGGGTGTTCATGTGCACGGCCGGCACGTTGGGGTTCCAGGGATGCGCGATCAACGAAATGCCTGATGCCCAGAAGCTCGGGTCTTCCTCGGCGCCGGGCATCTGCTTCCTGAATTCGGGCGAGAATTCGCCATAGACGGTCGAAGTATGGACGCCGACCTTCTCGAAGACGCGGCCGCGCATCATCGACATGGCGCCGCCGCCGCCCTTGCCATGGTCTCGTTCCCACGGCGTCTTTTCGAAGCGGCCGGGCGACCATTCGGCCAGCGGACCGGTCAAGTCCTGCTCGATCTGCTCGAAGGTGGTGCAGATGCGCTCCCGCAGCGTCTCGAACCAGAGCCTGGCCTTCATTTTCTTCTGTTCGATGTCGGCTGGCAGGCCTGCCGGTATTTCTGGTCGTTCCAAAATGCTGTCTCCGGTCGCAGCCGACAAAGGACCTAGTGGAGTGAATTTGAGATTTGCACACAGCGTGGCGCAGGGCACGGCGCAAATGTCAAATTCGAGAACTCCACCAGAAACATAAACTTGCTAGTGGTCCTTGTGATTCCAACGTTCGCAACGGCGACTGGGGATTAGGAAGGCGAATGTTGGAATCGGAGCACTAGCCTTTTCCGGGCGCGATCCCTAATCTCTTAGGGGCAAGGGTCAAGTGTCATCTGGTTCGGCCCAGGAGTTCTTTCATGCGCACGCCGGCAAGACCGCCGCTGCATGGCCTGAAGAAAAGGCTCGATCGTTCACGCGCCGAGCGCGAGCGCATGCCGCGTGACGGGTTTTTGCGGGAGACCTTTGTCTTGCCGCGCCCCGATGCGCGGCTCAAAGCCAAGGAATGGTTCGAACGCTTTCCCAAGCAGGCCTACTGGACCGAGATCGAAAGCTGGTTCGAACGGCCGGGCGACGTCATAGAATTCACGATACGGCGGCTGCCGGCGGCGGATTAGGATCCCACCAGCAGTCGCCTTGCGCCCGGCCCTTGCGCACTCAAGCGATCTTCCCTGTTTCGCAGCGGGCATTTGTCGATCGACATGCAGCCGCAGCCGATGCAGTCGGTCAGGCCGTCGCGCAGCTTCTTTAGCTGAGTGATCTTGCGATCGAGGTCGTCGCGCCAGCCGGTCGACAACAGGTTCCAGTCCTCGCGCGTCGGGGTGCGGCCTTCTGGGAGCGATTCAAGTGCGGCGCCGATCTCGGCCAGCGAAATGCCGACCTCCTGGGCGATCCGGATGATCGCCACCCGCCGCAGCACGTCGCGGCCATAGCGCCGCTGGTTGCCCGACGTGCGGTGGCTGCGGATCAGCCCGCGCGCCTCGTAGAAATGCAGCGCCGACACCGCCACGCCGCTGCGCATCGCCACTTGGCCGACCGTCAATTCCTTTACCGGAGCCATCTCGATTTTCCGCTTGACCTCAACTTAAGTTGAGCTTGTAGCCAGGAAACGTCGATAGGGCAATTGAGGAGAAGGCGATGTGCGCCTGGGTGAGAATGATGCAAGACGCAACGGTCGTTGGCGATGACGACAACGCGCTGAAGGGTCTAGCCGAGCTGCCGGATGGCTTCACCGGCGACCATGGCGACCGACAGCGCGACGTTGATGCTGCGCGTGCCCGGCTGCATCGGGATCGTCAGCCGCGCATCCGCCGCCTGATGGACAGGATCCGGCACGCCGGCGGATTCGCGGCCGAACAGCAGGATGTCGCCTTGGGCGAAGCTGAAGCCCGCATAGGGGGTCGCGGCTTTGGTGGTGAGCAGCACCAGCCGGCAGGCTTCGCCCTTGTGCCAATCCTCGAAGGCGTTCCAGTCGACATGGCGGGTCAGGGCAGCCATTTCGAGGTAGTCCATCCCGGCACGCTTGAGCGCTTTGTCGGAGAGCGGAAACCCGGCTGGTTCGATGATGTCGACGCCAAGGCCGAGGCAGGCGGCGAAGCGCAGGATAGTTCCGGCGTTGCCGGCGATGTCAGGCTGGTAGAGGGCGATGCGGAGACGGTGGTTCATTTCCGCGTCTTTCTAATAAGTGGCAGATCGGCCACAGCGGGTGGCTGGTTTTGGAAATTGCTGGACCTGCGGGTGGCCATTTTCTGCGAAGTCGATTATACCGCACGCATTGTCAACCCGAACCGATGGAGGGGTATTTCATGATGACCATGCACATCCAGCGCCCCTCCCGTGGGCTTACCTGCCTGCTGGCGGTTTCGGTACGACGATTTACCTGATTTCTTGGATCTGATCGCACCGATTCCCGCCGAACCCAATTTTCGGCTCTCGAAGGAATCCTGCGATGTTTTTCAACCGGTCAAAGGGGCCAAGCGCCCCAGCTGAGCATGTCGCGACCGAGGCCTATCCTCGTGTCCCGACGGATACAATCCGTGCCTCCGGCCGAACGCCGGCGCACGACATTGCTTCGCCTTTTTATGTCTATTTTCACACGGAGGACGGACCGATGTTCGATCCCTATAAGATACCGGGTTCAAGAAGCCTGCACGAACGCAAGACGGCGACCTGGGCGTTGCTGGTCGGCGAGACCTATTCGTCGGCGGTTCACGCCCAGACGCGCCGGCGTCCGCATCGCGGCATGTTGCCGGATGTCGATTTCTCGCGTGCGGTTCCCGACCACAGCCGGCCGTCGCTGGTGCGCCGGATCATCCGGCTGATCCGGCCGGGCGCGAAAAACCGGACTGGCGGCGGCGTGCCGTCAGCTCAGTCGAAGGCTTCTGTCGGTGAAAAGCCCGCAAGTCCCTATATTGCGCGAAGCAGGACCGATGGCCCGGGTGATTCCGGGCCGTCGGTCCCCGCCGACGTACGGTCTGGGGACGCGGAGCGCCCCGGGGATTTTTCCCGCGCCGCATGAGCGGACAAAAGTTTTGTGAGCATCACTATGTTTAGCTGGTTTGAAAGAAGGCTCGATCCGTTCCCCGCAGCGGAACCGGTCGAGCCGCCGAAGACGCTGGTTGCCTTCTGCGTGCATTATACGCGCGGCGCCTGGCCATACATCATCGTCGACGCGGTGCTGGTGACGGCGATTGCCATCGCGGAAGTGTGGATGTTCGGCTTCATGGGCCACATCGTCGACTGGCTGTCCGGGCAGAACCGCGAAACCTTCTTGCAGACCGAGAGCTGGAAGCTCGCCGGCATGGCCTTCGTCGTGCTGTTCGCGCTGCCGGGTACGGTATGGCTGCATTCTTTGCTCAACCAGCAGACGCTGATGGGCAACTACCCCATGCGCATCCGATGGCAGGTGCATCGTTATCTCTTGAAGCAGTCGATGAGCTTCTACCAGGACGAATTTGCCGGCCGCATCGCCACCAAGCTGATGCAGACGGCACTCGCCGTGCGCGAATGCGTCATCAAGGTGATCGAGGTGCTCAATTACGTCATCGTCTATTTCCTCGGCATGCTGTTCATCGTCGGCTCGGCCGACTTGCGGCTGGCGGCACCTCTCGGCGTCTGGCTGCTCGGCTATATCGGGTTGTTGTGCTATATCATCCCGAAGCTGGCCAAGGTCGGCGAGGCGCAGGCCAATGCGCGCTCGACTATGACCGGCCGCGTCGTCGACAGCTACACCAACATCCAGACGGTCAAGTTGTTTTCCCATGCACGGCGCGAAGCAACGTTCGCCAAAGAAGGCATGGCAGGCTTCCTTGACACCGTCTACCGGTCGATGCGGCTGGTGACGGTGCTTTACGGCCTGCTCTATATCCTCAACGCGCTGCTCCTGTTTTCGGTGACTGCGCTGGCGCTGTGGCTATGGCTCGGCCAGGCGGTGACGATCGGCGCCGTCGCCGTGGTCATCGGCCTCGTGCTCCGTATGTGGGGCATGTCGCAGTGGATCATGTGGGAAATGTCGAGCCTGTTCGAGAACATCGGCACGGTGCAAGACGGCATCGCCTCGATCTCGCTGCCGCGCCTGGTCGAAGACCGGCCGGGGGCGAAGGACATTGCCGTCACCAAGGGCGAGATCCGCTTCGACGACATTCGTTTCCACTATGGCAAGCAGAAGGGCGTCATCGAGAACCTGTCGCTGACGGTGAAGCCCGGCGAGAAAGTCGGCATTGTCGGGCGCTCGGGCGCGGGCAAGTCGACGCTGGTCAATCTCCTGTTGCGGTTCTACGACCTCGAGAACGGCCGGATCCTGATCGACGGCCAGGAGATCGCTTCGGTGACGCAGGATTCGCTGCGCGCGCAGATCGGCATGGTGACGCAGGACACTTCGCTGCTGCATCGTTCTGTGCGCGACAATATCCTTTACGGGCGGCCCGATGCGACGGAGGAAATGGTTGTCGAGGCAGCCGGGCGGGCCGAGGCGCTGGAGTTTATCGGCAGGCTTTCGGATCACACCGGACGTAAAGGGCTCGACGCTCATGTCGGCGACCGCGGCGTCAAATTGTCCGGCGGCCAGCGGCAACGCATCGCCATTGCTCGCGTTATGTTGAAGGACGCACCGATACTTATCCTTGACGAAGCGACGTCGGCGCTGGATTCCGAAGCCGAGGCCGCCATCCAGGAGAATCTCTACAAGCTCATGCAAGGCAAGACCGTCATCGCCATTGCGCACCGGCTGTCGACCATCGCGGCGATGGACAGGCTCGTCGTCCTCGACAAGGGCCGTGTCATCGAGGAAGGGTCGCACGAGGAACTCGTTGCCAGCGGCGGGCTCTACGCGCAGCTCTGGCAGCGCCAGTCGGGCGGGTTCCTGCTCGACGACGGTCCGGTCGATGCCGCCAATGACGCCGTTGCCAACGACATCGGCGTGAAGGGTGAAGCCGCAGAGTGATGACGTCAGCATGATGACAGCCGTCTATCGCTGGTTCGAGGACTGGGTCTATCCGTTCAGGGAGCCGGCGGACCTTCGGCCACCGCCAAGCGTCGGCGGCTTCCTCTGGCACTATGTCGGCCAGGCGAAGTTCGCCTTCTTCGCCATGCTGGTCATCGGCGGCATTGCGCCGCTGATCGAGGCCGGGCTTTTCTACTTCGTCGGGCGGCTGGTCGATATTCTCGACCAGCTTCCTGGCGAGCGCAGCTGGCACGCGCTGTGGACCGCCGCCGGGCCTGAGCTTGTCTTCATGATCGCAGTGGTGCTGGTCATCCGCACCGTCGTCGTCGGCCTGTCGGCGCTGGTCAACGAACAGACGATCACGCCGGGCTTCTACAATCTGGTGCGCTGGCAGGCACACCGGCATGTGTCGCGGCAGTCCTACACTTTCTTCCAGAACGATTTCGCCGGCCGTATCGCGACAAAAGTCTGGCAGGCGGGGCAGGCGACCGGCGACCTGATGGAGAGCTTCATCGAGGTCATCTGGTTCATGCTCATCTATACGGTGACGACCTTGGCGCTGGTCGCCGGGCTGGATCTGCGCCTGGCCTTGCTGGTGGTGATCTGGATCCTCGCTTTCGCCTGGCTGGCCAAGCTCTATCTGCCCTCGATCCGCAGGCATGCCGAGGCCACGGCCGAAGCGGGCTCGATGATCAATGGGCGCATCATCGATTCCTATTCCAACGTGCAGACGCTGAAGCTGTTCTCGGCCGATGGCGACGACCGCTACATCAAGAACGGCTTCGACATCTATCTCGATGCACTACGGCCCTTCACCCGCCGACTGACCGGCGTGCGCATGGCGCTGACGACGCTGTCGGGCATCATGATCACCGCGATTGGCTGCTTTGCCGTCTATCTCTGGGTCGAAGGGTCGATCACCGTCGGCGCCGTCGCGTTCACGCTGTCGCTGGTCTTGCGGCTCAACATGCTGCTCGGGCGCGTGATGATGCAGCTCAACGGCATATTGCGAAATCTCGGCGTCCTGGAAAACTCCAAGGCGCTGATCTCGCAGCCGCTTGGCCTTGTCGATGCGCCGGATGCGAAAGAGCTTGTCGTCGCCGGCGGCCGCATCGAGGTGAAGAATGTCGAGTTCCACTACGGCAAGGGTTTTGGCGTGCTGAATGGCATCGACCTTGTGGTCAAGCCTGGCGAGAAGGTCGGGCTGGTCGGGCCGTCCGGTGCGGGCAAGACGACCTTAGCCAATCTCATCCTGCGCCTCTACGACCTCGAGAGCGGGAAAATCCTGATCGACGGGCAAGACGTCGCCGAGGTGACGCAGAACTCGCTGCGCGCCAATATCGGCGTGGTCAGCCAGGACACGGCGCTGTTCCACCGCTCGCTACGCGACAACATCAAGCTCGGCATGCCGGATGCAACTGACGCCGAGGTGATCGCGGCGGCGAAGAAGGCCGAGGCGCACGAGTTCATATTGGGCCTGCGCGACAACCGGGACCGTACCGGCTACGAGGCTTTTGTCGGCGAGCGCGGCGTGAAACTGTCGGGCGGCCAGCGCCAGCGCGTCGCGATCGCCCGCGTCTTCCTCAAGGATGCGCCGATCCTGATCCTCGACGAGGCGACCTCGGCGCTCGATTCCGACATCGAGGCGGCGATCCAGGAGAATCTGGCCAGGCTGATGGAGAACAAGACGGTCATCGCCATCGCCCATCGGCTGTCGACCATCGCCGCGCTCGACCGTCTTGTGGTGCTGGACGGAGGCCGCATCATCGAACAGGGCACGCATGACGAGCTGGTGGCGCTCGACGGGCTCTATGCGCGGCTGTGGAAGCGGCAGTCCGGCGGCTTCCTCTACCACGAGGAAAGCGTGCTGGAAGAGACACGGCCGGCGGAGTAGGGCATGGCAGCGTCGCCTGATATCGGCTACGTCCTCAAGCGGCTGCGGCCAACCGCGCCGGCCTTCGATGCGCTGAAGGAGGAGAGCCGGCTGGAGGGCTACTGGATGCTGGTGCGGCTGGCGGATGGCTGGGCAGGCGGCTGCAATAAGTTCCTGAAACGAGGCGAGGCGCTGTTTGGCGCATGGCATGGCCGAGAACTCGCTGGTGTGTGCGGGTTGAACATCGATCCTTATTTCGAAGGCAGGGACCACGGCCGGGTCAGGCACCTGTTCGTCAGCGCGCGTCATCGCCGCAGCGGCGTTGGCCGCATGCTGGTCGAGACCGTCATTGACAGGGCACGTCAGCATTTTGCCGTGCTGAACACCCGCGCGCCACAAGGAGCCTTTGGGTTCTATGAACGGCTTGGCTTCCAGCCGGTGGTGGGCGAAGAATTCGTCACGCACCGCATGATGCTCTCTCAAGACAGAAAAGGAGGCTGAGATGTCACTGCGTCCGCCATCCCTAGGCGCCTCGGCTGCCGAAGCCGCGTTCGACGCCCTCGGCCATGAGATACTGGCTGAAAAGGCCGCAGCGCTCGGCCGTGCCGGCCAACGGGTCGAGGAAACGCTGGCCAAGCTCCGTCAGAACAACGACGACGAGGAGCAGCGACCGCGGCTGCTCAAGGAGGCTGCCGCAGCGGTGCACGCCTATTTCATCCAGCGTGAACTCTGCGGCCTGCGCCGGCATGAGTCGGTCATCCGCGAATACGATATCCCAAGGGCCGTGCTGGTCAGGCTCGGTGCAAGCTAGAGGTCACCAGCCGGCAACATTCATTCCAGCCATTCGGTGATGAAGCTGCCGTTTTCGTGGATGTCGGTCGTTTCGAGCGGGCCTGGGCCAAGATTGGTGAATTTGTGCGGCGTATCGGGCGGCACGATCAGGATCTGGCCGGCCGTGGCCTCGATCTGCTGGTCGCCGATCGTGAAGAGGCCGGTGCCTTGCCGGATGATGAAGATTTCACAATAGGGATGCGTGTGCAGGCGCGGGCCGCCGCCAATCTCTTCCTGATAGTTGAAAATCAGGCAGGAGTTGGAGTCGTAGGCGCCGCATTGCAGTTCGCCCTGCCAGCGGCCGGGCGTCCTGGTCCAGGTCTCGCGGTCGATAATATGTGCCATGCCGGCGAGACTAGATCACGGCAACCTGTCCTGTCGAGACAGGCGGGGAGCCTCGGATTTGCTTATATTTCCCTGTTGTTTAGCCGCCTTTGCCGACCTTTGGGCATCTGGCCAACTGACGCGCTGTTCTGTCCCCGCGACAATCTGCCCTTGTGGCTTCAGCCCGCTGGACAAAAACGGGCTTCACGCATAAACCGAAATCCAAATGCCGGAGGAATTCGCTTGCTTGTTCGCCATGCGCTGTCGGGCCGGCGCGATGGAGCGGGGACAAAGCTCGGCCGCCGGCTCGGAAGAGGCGAAAGGATCAGGCACCCGTGAGCGCAACCGACACCCAGGATCCCAACCGTCGTGATTTTCTCTACGTCGCCACCGGCATGGCCGCAGTGGTTGGCGCAGGCGCCGTTGCCTGGCCCTTCATCGACCAGATGCGCCCCGATGCCTCGACGCTGGCGCTGGCCTCGGTCGAGGTCGACGTCGCCTCGCTGACGCCTGGCATGTCGCTGATCGTCAAATGGCGCGGCAAGCCGGTCGTGGTGCGCAACCGCACCGAGCAGGAGATGAAGGACGGCGAGGCCGTGAACCTTGCCGACCTCAAGGATCCTATTGCCCGCAACGCCAATCTGCCCGCCGATGCGCCGGCGACCGACGCCAACCGCACCACGCCCGGCAAGGAAGCCTGGATGGTGATGGTGCAGGTCTGCACGCATCTGGGGTGCATTCCGCTTGGCCAGGAAGGCGATTTCGGCGGCTGGTTCTGCCCGTGCCACGGTTCGGTGTACGATACCGCCGGCCGCATCCGCAAAGGCCCGGCGCCGGAAAACATGGCCGTGCCGGTATTCAAGTTCATTTCCGATACCAAAATCCTTATCGGTTGAGGCAGGGGATAATTCGATGAGCGAGGGACACTCGACCTATACGCCCAAGACCGGTATCGAACGCTGGTTCGACGCCCGCATGCCGCTGCCGCGCATGGTCTATGACAGCTTCATCGCCTATCCGGTGCCGCGCAACCTTAACTATGCGTGGACCTTCGGCGGCATCCTCACGATCATGCTGGTGGCGCAGATCCTGACCGGTATCGTGCTGGCCATGCACTATACCGCCGACACCAACCTCGCCTTCAATTCGGTCGAGAAGATCATGCGCGACGTCAATTCGGGCTGGCTGTTGCGCTACATGCATTCCAACGGCGCCTCGTTCTTCTTCGTCGCCGTCTACATCCACATCTTCCGCGGGCTTTATTACGGCTCCTACAAGGCGCCGCGCGAGCTGCTGTGGATCCTCGGCTGCATCATCTATCTGCTGATGATGGCGACCGGCTTCATGGGCTATGTGCTGCCTTGGGGTCAGATGAGCTTCTGGGGCGCCACCGTCATCACCGGCTTCTTCAGCGCCATTCCGCTGGTCGGCAACTGGATCCAGGAACTGCTGCTCGGCGGTTTCGCCGTCGACAACCCGACGCTCAACCGCTTCTTTGCGCTGCACTATTTGCTGCCGTTCATGATCGCCGGCGTCGTCGTGCTGCACGTCTGGGCGCTGCACGTGGTCGGCCAGTCGAACCCGACCGGCATCGAGGTGAAATCGAAGACCGACACCGTTGCCTTTACGCCCTATGCGACCATCAAGGATGCATTCGGCATGATCGTGTTCCTGTTCTTCTTCGCCTATTTCGTCTTCTACCTGCCGAACTTTCTCGGCCATCCGGACAATTACACGATCGCCAACCCGCTGAAGACGCCGGCCCACATCGTGCCGGAATGGTACTTCCTGCCGTTCTACGCGATCCTGCGCGCGATCACCTTCAACATCGGGCCGATCAACTCCAAGCTCGGTGGCGTGCTGTGCATGTTCGGCGCCATCGTCATGCTGTTCCTGGTGCCGTGGCTCGACACCTCCAAGGTGCGCTCGGCGGTCTACCGGCCCTGGTACAAGCTGTTCTTCTGGCTGTTCGTCGCCGACGCTGTCCTGCTTGGCTGGCTTGGCTCGCAGCCGGCGGAAGGCGGCGGTCTGTTGACCCTCCTGATAGGTGAGGTCTCGGGCAACTACGTTGGCTACGCTCAAGCGGCGACACTGTTCTACTTCGCCTTCTTCCTCGTCATCCTGCCGGTGCTTGGCCTGATCGAGACGCCACGCAGACTGCCGAATTCGATCACCGAGGCGGTGCTGGAGAAGAACAAGGGTGCCGGAGGGGGACATCCGGCCGGTGCGACCGCGGCGCCGGAAACCAAAGGCTGAGTGAGAATCTAAGGGGATTTGGCATGAAAAAGATTCTCACCTCGCTCGCCCTGCTAGGCGTGTTTGCCGCTGGCATCGGAGCCGTCGGCAGTGTGGCGATCGCCGCTGAAGAGGCGCACAACGCGGCGGCACCGACGCATTTCCCGATCCACGAGCCGAAGGAGATGGACTGGACTTTTGCCGGTCCGTTCGGCACCTACGACAAGGCGCAGCTGCAGCGTGGCTTGAAGGTCTACAAGGAAGTCTGCTCGGCCTGCCACTCGATGAATCTGGTGGCGTTCCGCACGCTGGAGGACCTCGGCTATTCTGAAGCGCAGATCAAGTCCCTGTCGGCCGAGTACACCATCCATGATGGACCCAACGATGCCGGCGACATGTTCGACCGCCCGGGCAAGCCGTCCGACCATTTCCCGGCGCCGTTCGCCAATGAGGAGGCGGCTGCCGCTTCCAACGGCGGCGCTGCCCCACCGGATATGTCGCTGCTGGCCAAGGCGCGCGGCGTCGAGCGCGGCTTCCCGCGCTTCGTCTTCGACATCTTCACGCAATACGCGCAGGGCGGCCCGGACTACATCCATTCTCTGCTGACAGGCTACGACGAGACGCCACCTGCCGGCATGGTGATCCCCGAAGGCACCCACTACAATCCATACTTCATGTCCGGCGTGTCGCTGAAGATGCCCAAGCCGCTCTCCGACGGCCAGGTGACCTACGATGACGGTTCGCCGCAGACGATCGACCAGTATTCGCGCGACGTCTCGGCGTTCCTGATGTGGGCGGCCGAGCCGCATATGGAAGACCGCAAGAAGACCGGCTTCCGCGTGCTGGTGTTTCTGCTTCTGTTCGGGGCGCTGATGTATCTGACCAAGCGCAAGGTGTGGGAAGGCGTGGCGCACTAAGCCGCATCTTATTCCTCGGAAATGGAAAGGGCGTCTTCGGACGCCCTTTTTGCTTGCCAAACCGGACATGGTTCGCATCTTGGCGCAGCAGCCGTCCAGTAAGAAGTCCGTTGGCACGCCGCCATGCGATTGGTATTGCACGCGCGCCCGGCGGATCGCCGGCTAAAGGGGCATTTGGGATCGATGATGCGGCTACGCGACTGTCACAACTTTTCCGATTTCCGGCGCATGGCCCAGCAGCGGTTGCCGGGGCCAATCTTCAACTACATCGATGGCGCGGCCGACGATGAGGTCACCTATCGCCGCAACACCGAGAGCTTCGAGCGCTGCGACCTCGTTCCCAACGTGCTGCGCGGGGTAAGCGAGATCGACATGTCGGTGACGGTGATGGGCCAGAAGCTGGCCATGCCCGTCTATTGCTCGCCGACCGCCTTGCAGCGGCTGTTCCATCATCAAGGCGAGCGCGCGGTGGCCAAGGCTTCGGCCAAATTCGGCACGATGTTCGGCGTGTCCTCGCTCGGCACTGTCAGTCTTGAGGAAGCGCGCAAGATCAGCAGCAGCCCGCAGGTCTACCAGTTCTATTTCCACCGGGATCGCGGCCTCAACCGGGCGATGATGCAGCGGGCGAAAGCGGTTGGAGTCGAAGTGATGATGCTGACCGTCGACAGCATCACCGGAGGCAACCGCGAGCGCGACAAGCGCACCGGCTTTGCCATCCCGTTCAAGCTCAACCTTGCCGGCATGCTGCAGTTCGCGCTGAAGCCGGGTTGGGCGATCAACTATTTCACCCATGAGGGATTCAAGCTGCCGCAGCTCGACGAGCATGTCGACATGGGCGCCGGCACGATGTCGATCAGCCGCTACTTCACCGAGATGCTCGATCCGTCGATGACCTGGGACGATGTTGCCGAGATGGTCAGACTGTGGGGAGGTCCGTTCTGTCTCAAGGGCGTCATGTCGGTGGAGGATGCCAAGCGCGCCGTCGAGATCGGCTGCAGCGGCATTGTGCTGTCCAACCACGGCGGCCGGCAGCTGGACGGCTCGCGGGCGGCGTTCGACCAGCTGGCCGAGATCGTCGATGCCGTCGGCGACAGAATAGACGTCATCATGGATGGCGGCGTGCAGCGCGGCACCCATGTGCTGAAGGCGCTGTCGCTCGGCGCCAAGGCTGTTGGCGTCGGCCGCTACTATCTGTTCCCCTTGGCGGCGGCCGGACAGCCGGGCGTCGAGCGGGCGCTGGAGCAGATGCGGGTCGAGATCGAGCGCGGCATGAAGCTGATGGGCTGCAGTTCGATCGAACAATTGTCGCGCAACAACCTCCGTTTCAGGTAATCTCGACCCATGAAATCCTCGCTCGAAGACACGCTGCTCGCCGCGATCCGCACCATTCCGGACTACCCCAAGCCCGGCGTCCTGTTTCGCGACATCACCACTTTGCTCGGCAATGCGCGCGCCTTCCGCCGCGCCATCGACGAGCTGGTGCATCCCTATGCCGGCCAGAAGATCGACAAGATCGCCGGCATCGAGGCACGCGGCTTCATCCTCGGCGGTGCGGTCGCGCACCAGCTTTCGGCCGGTTTCGTGCCGATCCGCAAGAAGGGCAAGCTGCCTTACGAGACGGTACGCGTCGCCTACAGCCTGGAATACGGGCTGGACGAGATGGAGATGCACAAGGACGGCGTTGCGCCGGGCGAGAAGGTGATCCTGGTGGACGACCTGATCGCGACCGGCGGCACGGCGGAGGCGGCGGTCAAGCTGCTGAGGCAGATCGGCGCCGATATTCTTGCCGCGTGCTTCGTCATCGACCTGCCGGATCTCGGCGGACGGGCGAAGCTCGAAGCGCTGGGCGTGCCGGTGCGGACGTTGATCGGGTTTGAGGGGCATTAGGGAGTAGGGAGTAGGGAGTAGGGAGTAGGGAGTAGGGAGTAGGGAGGGAAGCTCCGCATTCCGTGCAAGGCGCAGCACCCACTGCTGCCTAATCCCTACTGCCTAAACCCTAGCCCTACCCAGCCTTCACCAGCACCGCGCTGTCGAACTCCAGCACCTTGTCGCCTGCCGAATCGGAACCTTCCGAGCGCAGCGCCAGCAGGCGCCAGCCGGGGCGGGTGGCAAGCGGGCGGTGGGACAGGGCCGTGCGCATGAAGGTGACGGTTTCGCCGGCATAGACCGGCTTTGGCCATTTCAGGTTCCTGAAGCCGGGGGACGGGCCGAATTCTGGTACCGGGCCGGGTCCGGTCCATTGAGAAGCGTCCATAGGATTTTTGAGATTGAGCTTCATCCAGGTGGCCGCGGTGTGCCAGCCTGAGGCGCAGAGGCGGCCGAACACGCTTTTCTTCGCCGCCTCCTCGTCGACATGAAAGACCTGTGGATCGTATTTGCAGGCGAACGCCTTGATCGCCTCGGCTTCGAATGTGTGCGAACCGAGGTTGATGGTATCGCCGATGCGGAAGAACGCGTCGAGGCTCATGCGCCGGCCTCGCGGGTCAAGAACATGACAGTGTTCTCAAGTTCGAAGACGCTTTCACCGCGCTGGTTGAACAGTTCGCTGCGCAAGGTGACGAGGCCGAGCTGAGGCCTGGATTTCGACAGGCGCCTGGCAAGCACGCTGGTGCTGCCGGCCAGTGTGTCGCCGGCCAGCACCGGCTTCTTCCATTTGACCTGGTCGATGCCGGGCGCGCCTTGCGCGGTCGAGTCGAGCAGGAAGGCGTCGCACAGCATGCGCATGAAGATCGCGCAGGTGTGCCAGCCGGAGGCGGCCAAGCCGCCAAGGATGCTGGCCTTGCCGGCGGCTTCGTCGAGATGCATCGGCTGCGGGTCGAATTCGGTGGCGAATTCGATGATTTCGGCCGCACTCACCTGCTTGGCGCCGAGGTCGATCGATGCGCCCTCGGTGAAATCCTCGTAGGCCCAGCTTTTTGCGGTCATGATCCCAATCCGGTTGTACGATCACCGGGCATCCGGATGCCGTCCGGGCGGCGTTTGGTCAAGCGAATTCTATTGGGCCTACAACCAGCCGCGGCGGCGGAAATACCAGAACGGCAGGATCGCCGACAGGATCATCAGGCCGATGGCGAAGGGATAGCCGAGCTCCCATTTCAGCTCCGGGATGACGTCGAAATTCATGCCGTAGATCGAAGCTACCAGCGTCGGCGGCAGGAAGATGACGGCGGCGACCGAGAAGATCTTGATTATGGCGTTCTGCTCGATCGAGATCATGCCGAGCGTCGCGTCGAGCAGGAACGAGATCTTCTGCGACAGGAAGGTGGCGTGGTCGGCGAGCGACAGCACGTCGCGCGACACGGTCTTGATGCGGGCGCGGATGTCCTTGCTCATCTTGATCTGGGTCGCGACATGGGCGAGGAAGCCAGTGAGGCGCTGCAACGAGATCAGGCTGTCGCGGATCGAGGAGGCGATGTCCTCCTTGCGGCCGATGGCCTTGAGCAGTTCCTGGAAATCGCGGTTGCGCTTGTTCACCTTGGTCGAGCGCGCTTCGAAGATATCGCGCGAGATCGTCTCGATGTCGCGGCCGGCGCGTTCGAGAATGTCGGCCAGCCGGTCGACGATCGCCTCCAGCAGGCCGATCAGGATGGTGTTGCCGGTGGTGCAGCCGGTCGCCACCTTCTCGGCGCGCAGCGGAAAGGTCTTGAACGCCTTCGGCTCATGATAGCGGATGGTGACCAGTCTCGGGCCGGCAAGCACAAAGGTAACCGGCGACATCAAGGGATCATCGATTTCGGTCTGCGCCGGCAGGGTGGCGGTCATGAAATAGGCGCCGTCCTCGATGTAGAGGCGGCTCGAAATCTCGATCTCCTCCATCTCCTCGCGCGTCGGGATGGCAACGCCGAGCCAGGTTTCGATCGTTGCTTCCTCTTCCTTGGTCGGGTTGAGAAGGTCGGCCCAGACGACCTGATCGCCATTGGCCACGAGATCGTCGGCGAGGCGCAGGCGATCATTGTCGACGACGAAGGCCTTGATCATCGTCGGTCTCCCTTGGCGGATTAAAGGGTGCGTTCAGATTGACGCGTCGTGTCAGATTGCACGGCTCTTCGCCGCGTGAGCCGACCGTGCGCCCGCCGCTTAGACTTGTGAGGTGACAAAATCAAGACAGGCGACCGAATGGCAGGACGGGCTCCGGCCGCTTGAAAACCCTTGTCGAGGGGCTGATACCGTTGCCGCTGTTGGACGTGGTCTATCTCCCCCAAGCTCGTCGTGGTACAGCCGACCCAAAAGCCTCGTTGTGAACAAATTCCTAGAGTATTTCTTAGAGTGACGTTTACAATGTCTATGCCACTCTTCCATCAACACGGAAGGTGATTTGATGGCCGAAACATCAATCGAATGGACAGATGCGACCTGGAACCCGGTCGCCGGCTGCACCATCCTCACTGCCGGATGTACAAATTGCTACGCGATGAGGATGGCTGCTCGGCTGGAGGCCATGGGAGTCGACAAGTATGCGGGGGTGACACGCAAAACCGGCGGCAAAGCGAAATGGACAGGCAAGATTAAGCTCGATCACGCATCGCTTTCTGTTCCGCAAGAATGGAAGAAACCCAAGCGTGTCTTCGTAAACTCAATGTCGGATCTCTTCCATGCGGAAGTGCCAACGGCCTTCATCGCTGAGATATGGCAGGTCATGGCAGCTACGCCTCGCCACACTTATCAAATTCTGACAAAGCGGCCCGATAGGATGTCGGAAGTACTTTCCTCCCCCGAGTTTAATGTGCTTCCGAACGTCTGGCTCGGCACCAGTGTCGAAGATAGTCGTGTGCTGTACAGGCTGGATGAACTCCGGGCGGTTCCTGCGGCCGTGAGATTTGTTTCATTCGAACCCCTGATCGGCTCTGTCGCCGGCGCCAATCTTAAAAGCATTCACTGGGCAATCGTCGGAGGCGAAAGCGGACCGCAGGCTAGGCCGCTAGACACCCGATGGGTGGACGAGATTTTCGACCAATGCACCGATGCGGACACAGCGTTCTTCTTCAAACAGTGGGGCGGCAAGAACAAGAAGGTGACAGGCCGCACCTATCGTGACCGGCTTTGGGACGATCTTCCCGATTTGAGAATATGAGAGGCCATCTTTGTCGCTAGTGCGACTGCGGCCGGACTAGTGTTTGACACAGCGAAAAAAAGTGAAGCCAGTGGCGCGCCGCCTTTGTGATGAAGGCGAACTGGGTCCAAAACAGCCCCTTTGAATACTGTGCGCAGGCGCTCCTTCACGTAGGATTCGATAGCGTTCACATCCGCTCGTCGAACTGCTTGCCCGTTCGTTTCGAATAGGTCTTGGCGCGCACCTTCGTGACCATACCAACGCTCCCGCCAATCGGTTGCTCCTAGAACGCGATCCAGGCTTGCCTGCTTGCTCGGATCGAGCTTTGCTGGGTCATGGGGAGCATTTCGGTAGAGACCTGATAACGGAAAGAAATACCAACAGTCTAAGGCTTCTGTTGCTGCGATGGCCTTTACCGTGTTCCAGGAAACCTCCATGCCGTAGGGATCGAGAAAGACAACGCCACGAATTCCACGGCCGACAGTCTCCGGTCCGCGCCAATTTGTGCGCTTGCAAAGGCGCTGGACAAGATCGTTAGCATCCCCGTTTCGAGCAATTATCTTGCGATCGGGATACTCAGAGATCAGCTCCTCGAGCTGCGCAAAACGGGAATTATCTTGTTCGATCAGCACGATAGAATGCATCGGCGGGTCGACCTCGATTGCAATCCTGGCTGATCCCCGTGTGGTTACTTCTTCTGGTTCTGCCATTTCGGAACCGAAGAGAGGAAGACCGGGGCGGACTTCTGTACGGGTCCCCGAGCCGGCAAAAGCGTCGATGTAAACGCAAGCGAAATCCTGATCGCGCAAAGCGATAGCGAAGGCTTGGAGATATTCCTGTAAGCAACGGAGCTTTTTAGGGGTGTCTGGCCCCCCAAAGACGTGTGTTACCATCGTCGTCATCCTCCACCCTCGTACATCGATACGCAGAATGAGTGGAGTGTCTAGGAGGAACTATGTCATAGGGGTGTATTTATTGCGCATAGAGGCTGAATGATTTCGTCTACCCAGATATCGACCGCCGTATCGGTGCGCTTTACAGTATCGGGGATGCCATCCTGCAATCTCGTGCCCACTGCGGGTGTAGGCGCCTGCCTTCGCCTACATGGCCGCGCCCCATGGGTGACGCGATTTCCATCAAATCAGGTGTTGAACTTGAACAGCAGCACGTCGCCGTCCTGGACGACATATTCCTTGCCTTCGTCGCGCGCCTTGCCGGCCTCCTTGGCCGCCACTTCGCCGCCCAGCGTGACGTAGTCGTTATAGGCGATGGTCTGGGCGCGGATGAAGCCGCGCTCGAAGTCGGTGTGGATGACGCCGGCGGCCTGCGGGGCCTTGTCGCCCTTGTGGATGGTCCAGGCGCGCGTCTCTTTCGGCCCGGCGGTGAAATAGGTGATCAGGTGCAACAGATCATAGCCGGCGCGGATGACCTTGTTGAGGCCAGGTTCGTCGAGGCCGAGCGAGGACAGGAACTCCATCTCTTCCTCGTCGGAGAGCTGGGCGACTTCGGCCTCGATCGCGGCTGAGATCACCACGGTGCCGGCGCCCTGCGCGGTCGCCATCTTTTCCACGGCCCTGGTGTGCTCGTTGCCGGTGGCGGCGTCGGCTTCGGCGACGTTGCATACATAGAGCACGGGGTGCGAGGTCAAGAGGTTCAGTCCCTGCAGGATGCGCAGGTCTTCCGCTGAAATGCCCTTGAGCAGGATGCGGGTCGGCTTGCCGGCCTGGAGGAGCTCGAGTGCTGCCTCCATCATCGGCAGCACGGTGGTTGCTTCCTTGTCCTTGCTGCCGGCGCGCTTGCGGATCTGCACGATGCGGCGCTCGAGGCTGTCGAGGTCGGCGAGCATCAGCTCGGTCTCGACCGTATCGGCGTCGGCGACAGGGTCGATCTTGCCCTCGACATGGGTGATGTCGTCATCCTCGAAACAGCGCAGCACATGCACGATGGCGTCGACCTCACGGATGTTGGCGAGGAACTGGTTGCCCAGCCCTTCGCCCTTGGAGGCGCCGCGCACCAGGCCGGCAATGTCGACGAAGGAGATGCGGGTCGGGATGATCTCCTTAGACTTGGCGATTGCGGCGATCTTCTGCAGCCGCGGATCGGGCACCGCCACCTCGCCGGTGTTCGGTTCGATGGTGCAGAACGGATAGTTGGCGGCCTGCGCCGCCGCCGTCCTGGTCAACGCGTTGAAAAGCGTCGACTTGCCGACGTTGGGCAAGCCAACGATGCCGCATTTGAAACCCATGTGTCCGGTCCTATCGGGAAACTAGAAATTTGATGAGGGCTATGGGCGATAGGGGTGAGCAACGTCAAGCCCCGCGGTCCCGATCCTATCGACGCTCAGTCCTTCTTGCCGAACAGTTTCTTCAGCATGGCGGCCATAGGGCCGCTTTCCGGCAGCTTGGCCGCCGCCTGCTGTGGCCGTGCCTGGCGGATGTGGCTTTGAGCCTTTGGACCTTCAGCCTTCGGCGCCTTGGGCGGCGGCCGGTCGTCGTCGCTGGTCGGCACCAGCTTGTCGCGCAGGGCCAGAGTAATGCGGTTCATGAAGGAACTGTCGTCGCCCTTGGCCAGCAGCCCGGCATCGTCGGCGATGGTGTCGAGCAGCACGTCCAGCCACTCGCGATCGGCCTTGGCGAAGTCGCCGAGAACATGGCCATGCACCATTTCCCGGACGCCGGGGTGTCCGACGCCGATGCGCACGCGGCGAAAATTCTTGCCGACATGCTGGTCGAGCGAGCGGATGCCGTTGTGGCCGCCGGCGCCGCCGCCGACTTTGACCCGCAATTTGCCGGCCGGCAGGTCGATCTCGTCGTAGAAGACGGTCAGCGCCTCGGGGCCGAGCTTGTAGAAGCGCAAGGCTTCGCCGATCGGCTGTCCCGACAGGTTCATGAAGGTCTGCGGCTTGATCAGGAGAATCTTTTCGCCGGCAATCGTGCCTTCGGCGATCAGGCCCTGGAACTTCTTCGACCAGGGCGAAAACGAATGGCGGCGGGCAATTGCGTCCGCCGCCATGAAGCCGACATTGTGCCGGTTATCAGCGTATTTCGCGCCCGGATTGCCGAGGCCTGCAAAGACAAGCATCGTGAACTCCGGGCCCGAAAATTACTTCTCTTCGGCAGCAGGAGCCGCCGCTTCGGGGGCTGCCGCTTCCGTCGTCTCTTCCGTCTCCGGCTTCATCGCCGAGGAGCCGGCAATGGTCGCGATGGTGAAGTCGCGATCGGAGATCACCGGCTTGACGCCGGCCGGCAAGGTAACCGCCGAGATGTGGATCGAATCGCCAATGTCGGCGCCGGTGAGATCGACGGTGATGAATTCCGGGATTGCATTGGCCGGGCAGTGGAACTCGACTTCATGACGCACGATGTTGAGCACGCCGCCGCGTTTGATGCCGGGCGACTTGTCTTCATTGATGAAGTGGACAGGCACGTCGACGTTGACCTCGGTGTCCTTGCCGATGCGCAGGAAGTCGACATGGACCGGGAAATCCTTGACCGGGTCAAGCTGGAAATCCTTGGGCAGAACCTGGATTTTCTTGCCGTCGACATCGATCGTGGCGATCGTGGTCAAAAACCCGCCGCCATGGATTTTGTAGAAGACGTCCTTATAGTTCAGCGCAATCGCCAGGGGAGGCTGTCTGTCGCCGTAGATAACTGCAGGCACTTTACCGTTGCGGCGAACTGCACGGGCGGACCCCTTACCGACCTGTTCGCGCGCTTCGGCCTTGAGCTCGTAAGTATCGTGGCTCATGGCATTTCCTTTCGCGTTTTATGGAGCGTTTGCGGTGGCAGTGTGCCTGGACCGTAAACGTCGAAAGCCGCCAGGCCTGGATGTCCGAATGCCAGAAACCGCATACGCGGAGCTTTGTTCGGGATCACAAGGGAAGGCAGCCTTCCGCCGCGTTGCCTCCAAGGGTGTCTACGCGGGTGGCGGCTCTATAGCGGAAGGCGGGCAGGCGTGCAAGCCATGGCGGGCAAGGGTGGCCGATGCCTGCGTTGGGCGCCGCATTGCGCTCAGGCCGGCAGGTCGGTGGGCGGATTTGATCCGTTTCCCTTGGCGCCACCGAGCGTGGACAGAGCGCTCAGCAGTTTCGTCCGGTCCTTGCCGATCATGAGCACGCCGCTGTCGGGCGCCAGCAGCGCCGAGAACGGCAGCATGGCGGCGCCGATCGAGGACGCTTCGGGGCCGAATTGCCCCGGCACGATCTCCGGCGCCACGATGCCGATGGCGCTGGCCTGGTTGAACTGGGCCTGCACCCTTGCCAGCAGTTCGAGATGGATCGGCCTGGGCAGGATCGAGTCGAGAACGATGGCCTCGATATCGATGATGGAGGTGATGGCGATGATCGCCTCGACCAGCGCGCTCGCGCAATCGTCGATCCATTCGAACAAGGGCGCGCGCGCCTCGGGCGGCAACGGATCGAGCTCTCGCACGCGGTTGATCACCACGCCGCGCGACCTCAGGTGATTGACCAGCACATAGATCGAGGCGCGATGCAGCAGGCTCTGGTAGCGCGCAGGCTTCGCCGCCACCGAATCGAGGCTTGAGGGCGAGACCGGCAAGGGTCCGAGGGCAGCGCTGTTGCCATGCGGCCCGGTATGGACCCTGCCGCCTTGCACCAGGCCGCCGCCGACAAAAGTGTCGATCGAGATGTGCATGAAATCGCGGAAGCGGGCGCCGGCGCCCTGGACAAGTTCGGCCAGCGCCGCCGACGTGGCGTCGTTTTCCACGAACACCGGCGTCTTCGCCGGCGTGGCAAAGCATGTCGTCAGGTCGATCGCCTCCCAGCGGCTGCCGAGATCGTCGGGAAAGCCGAGTTCCTCGCTCCAGCCGCCGAGGAAATAGGGTGAGGCAATGCCGACGCCGACGATGCTGGCATCGCCAAGCCCATCCACCAGCTTTTCGAAGGTGGCCAGCGCCATGTTGCCGGCCTTCAGCACCAGATCAGGATCGGGGAAGCGGTATTCGTGCGACTCTCTTGCGCGGATTTCACCGGCGAAGTCGACCAGAACGGCTTCAAGCGCACGCCGGCCGATCTTGATGCCGACGCTGTAGATGCGTTCCGGTGTCAGCCGGTAAAGCGTGGAGGGCGATCCGCGTTGCCCGAACCTTTTTCCCACTTGCTTTACGAATCCGGATGATTCCAAGCCGTCGACGATGGCAGCGACGGCCGCCGGCGTCAGGCTGGCCGCGCGCGCCAGATCGGACTTGGAGGCTTCCTTGAGGCGACGGATGGCGTCGAGCACGAAACGCTCGTTGTAGTGGCGAACTTTGACAGAATTGCTGCCTTTCCCTGACAAAACCCGCGTCTCCTCAAATGTCGCCGTTCTTACCGCAAGAGGCCGAAACCACCTTCGGCCGAAGCATCCTGCGATGCCTGTGCGAGAGGCGACAGTGCGCGTCGGAACCATGGAAGTCAATTTTGCCGTTGCGCCTTTGCGCTATTTAATATAGCAAATTGAAAAAATAACTAGTCAGGGAGGAGACGTGCTGCACTCGGGCACACAAAGCGAAGCCGACGCTGCGGTGGTGCGGGCTGTTCCTGTTGCCCTGGTTCAGGCGACGAAGGCTTTCGGCGGCACGATTGCGCTCAAGGACGCCTCCTTCGAATTGCGCTCCGGCGAGGTGCTGGCGCTGCTTGGCGAAAACGGCGCCGGCAAGAGCACCTGCGTGAAGCTTCTGGCCGGTGTGCATTCTCCCACCAGCGGTCATGTCGAGGTTGACGGCAAATCAGCCGTCTTCCATTCGCCGCATGACGCGCAGGCGGCCGGCATTGCGGTCATGCACCAGCATCCTGGCCTGTTTCCCGATCTGTCGGTGGCGGAGAACATCTATCTCGGCCACATGCCGCGCGACCGCTTTGGCGGCATCGACAATGCCGCCATGCTGGCCGGCGCCCGCAAGGTGCTGGCCACCGTCGGGCTCGATGTGCCGGCGGCAACGCGGCTGGGAACACTGCGTACCTCTGAACAACAATTGGTCGAGATCGCCCGCGCGCTGTCGCTGGATGCCCGCGTGCTGATCATGGACGAACCCACGGCCGCATTGTCGCAACGCGAGGTCGAGCGGCTGTTTTCCGTCGTTGCCGATCTCAGGCTGCACGGCGTGGCGATGATGTTCGTCGGCCACCGCATGGATGAAATCTTCCGCATCGCCGACCGCATCGCGGTGCTGCGTGACGGGCGCCTGATCGGCGTCAAGCCGAAGGCCGAGCTTGGCCGCGCTGCCGCCATCAGCATGATGGTCGGGCGTGAAGTCACCGACCTCTATCCCGAACGGCGCCATGCCTCAGGCGCGCTGGTGCTGGAGGCGAAGGGACTTTCGCGCGCCGGCGGGTTTGCCGGTATCGACCTCAAGCTTCACGCCGGCGAGGTGCTGGGGCTTGGCGGCCTGGTCGGCAGCGGACGCACCGAGATTGCGCGCGTGCTGTTCGGTATCGACCGGCCCGACGCCGGCGAAATCCTGATCGACGGCAAGCCCGTGCAGTTCGCCTCGGCGCGCGACGCCATGGATGCGCGCATCGCCTATGTGTCGGAAGATCGCATGGGCCAGAGCCTGGTGATGGATTTCTCCATCCTCGACAATGCGGTGCTACCTGTTCTCGACAAGGCCGCACAACGCGGTCTCTACGGCACCGACCGCGCCATCGGTCTGGTGGCGGACTGGCTGAAGCGCATGAAGCTGCGCTTTTCCGGCTACGGGCAGCCGGTGAAAGAGTTATCCGGCGGCAACCAGCAGAAGGTGGTGCTGGCCAAATGGCTGCGCACCGAGCCGCGCTTGCTCATCCTCGACGAGCCGACGCAAGGCATCGATGTCGGTACCAAGGCGGAAGTGCATGCAATGATCGCTGACCTTGCCGCGCAAGGCATGGCGATCCTGCTGATCTCGTCAGAGATGCCCGAGCTGATCGGCATGTGCGACCGCATTATCGTGCTGCGCGAAGGCCGCCAGACTGCCGAGTTTTCGCGCGGGCAAGCCACGCAGGAAAAGGTACTGGAAGCGGCGACCAGGACCGATGAACGTGCCGGCCAGGCAGCGCAGATAGAACGCGCCGCCGAGGAGGAAAAGGCAAAAGGACCGTTCGATTTTCTGAAGCGGCGGGAATTCGGCCTGCTTGCGGCGATGCTCGCCGTCGCCATTCCGGTCACCATCATCAACCCGCGCATGGTGAGCGCGGCGAACCTCACCGCTGTGTCGATGGACGCGGCCTTGCTGATTGTCGCCGCACTGGCGCAGATGCTGGTGCTGATCACCCGCAACATCGACCTGTCGATCGCAGCTGTGATCGGCCTCTCCGCCTATATGGCGGCCAGCATGGTTCAGGCCTATCCCGGATTGGACATCGGCATCGGCCTGATCACCGCCTGCGCGGTCGGCGGCTTTGCCGGACTGCTCAACGGCCTAGTCGTTACCAGGGGAAAGATCCCGGCCATCGTCGTTACGCTGGCTTCGATGTCGATCTTCCGCGGTTTCAACTCGATCTGGGCGGCGGGCGACCAGGTCAGCGCCGACGAAGTCACGCAAGCCTGGCTCGACATGACCGGGCTGAAGATCGCAGGCGTGCCGCTGATCGTCATCATCGCTATTGTCATCCTGTGCGCCGGCTATGTGCTGCTCTATCGCACCGCAACCGGGCGCGAGCTGTTTGCCACCGGCTCCAATCCCGACGGCGCACGGCTGATCGGCATCCCGGTCGACCGGCGCATCCTGCTGGCCTTCGGCATGGCCGGCCTGCTCGGCGGTCTGTGCGGGGCGCTGTGGGCATCGCGCTATGCCACCATCGATGCCCGCGTCGCGCTCGGCTTCGAACTCACGGTGATCGCCTCTGCAGTGGTCGGCGGCGTCGCCATCCGCGGCGGCTCGGGCACGCTGCTCGGCATCATCCTTGGCGCGCTCACTCTCTTGGTCATCAAGAACGGGCTGACGCTGGTGCGTGTCGACCCGCTCTGGCTGCAGGGCGTCTATGGCCTGGTGATCCTGGTTGCCATCGGCATCGACACCTTCATCGTGCGGCGTGCCGAACAGGCAAGACAGGCGAGGGCGAGATGAGAAAGTTTATCCGCTCGATCGACTTCTGGGATTTGCTGCTGGCGACCGCCTGCCTCGCCGTCTTTATCTATGCGGCGGTCTTCGTGCCGAATTTCGTTTCCGGCTTTAACCTTTCTCAGCTGGGGGCGAGCGCCTCGGAAAAGGCGTTGCTGATCCTGCCGATGACGCTGCTCATCATCACCCGCGAGATCGACCTGTCGATCGCCTCGGTGCTGGCGTTGACATCCGTGATTTTTGGCCTGCTTGTCCAGGCCGGCGTGCCGACGCTGGCCGCCATTCCGCTGACGCTCGTCTTCGGCGGCCTGCTCGGCGCCTTCAACGGCTATCTGGTGTCGGGCCTCGGGTTGCAGTCGCTGGTGGTGACGCTCGGCACCATGGCGCTGTATCGGGGCATTGGCTACATCCTGCTCGGCACCGGTTCGGTCAACATATTGCCGCCGGCGGTTGTCGATTTCGGCATCAGCAATCTGCCGGGCACACAAATCCCGTGGACCATCGTGCCGTTCCTGCTGCTGGCGCCGATCTTCGCGGTGGTGCTGCAGAAGACGCCGACCGGCAAGCGCATCTATGCGCTTGGCGGCAGCCCCGAAGTGGCGCGCTATTCCGGCATTGACACGCGCCAAATGGTGCTGAAGCTTTTCGTCGTTTCGGGCCTCGTCGCGGCCATCGCCGGCATCGTCTACACCGCGCGCCTCTCCAACGCCCGCGCCAACAATGCGCTCGGCATGGAGCTCGATGTCATCACCATCGTGCTGCTCGGCGGCGTCAGCGTCTTCGGTGGTAAGGGGCGGCTCACGGGGGTCATGCTGGCGCTGCTGTTGATCGCCATCATCCGAAATGTGCTGGCGCTCAACCAGATCGGCGGCGACGCTCAAGGCATGATCATCGGCCTGCTTCTGATCGGCTCGCTGCTGGTCGGCAATTACTGGCGCTCCCTGGAGGAGCGGCTGTCAAGATCGCGCGTCCTGCGCGAAACCAAGGGGTGATCTCGGGCCCCTTTCTTCAAGCCCGAATTCTGACGGAGGAGACACAATGAAAGCGTTTAGAATAGCCCTGCTCACATCCGCGGTTCTGCTTGCGCCGGCCTCGCTGGCATACAGCCAGGAATGCGCCAAGGAACCTGTAACGGTCGGCTTCCTGCCCAAGCTCGACACCGATCCCTACTTCAAGGTGGCTTTCGGCGGCGCCGAGGAGGCTGCGAAGGAAATTGGCGGCACCGCCACCCAGGTCGCCCCGTCGCAGGCGACGGCCGAGGCACAGATCGAATTCATCAACAGCCTTGTGTCGCAGAAGGTCGGGGTCATCGCTATCGCCGGCAACGACGCCAATGCGGTTGCGCCTGCGCTGAAGCGCGCCGTTCAGCAAGGCGTCCGGGTGATATCGTACGATTCCGACGTCGCGGCCGATGCGCGCGCGGTGTTCGTGAACCAGGTGAAGGGCGACAGTCTGGCCGAAATGATGCTGGAAAGCGCATTCAACCTCAGCGGCGGCGAAGGCGAGTTCGCCATCCTGTCGTCGACGCCGACGGCGACCAACCAGAACGCCTGGATCGACTTCATGAAGGCGAAGATGGCGGCAGAGCCGAAATACGCCAAGATGAAACTGGTGCAGGTCGCCTATGGCGAGGAGAGCGAGCAGGTCAACCAGCAGCAGGCCTTGGCGCTGGTGCAGGCGTTTCCGGATCTCAAGGTGATCATCGTGCCGGCAGGCATTGGCCTTCCGGCGGCCGCGCGCGCACTCGAGGAAGCCGGCATGATCGGCAAGGTCAAGCTGACCGGCCTTGCGCCGGCCACTTTGATTTCGAAATACATCAAGGATGGCGCTGCCCAGGATATCTGGTGGAATGTCACCGATCTCGGCTACCTGACCTATCAGGCGGCCCAGGCGCTAGCGCAGTGCAAGATCACCGGCAAGGAAGGTGAGAAGTTCACGGCGGGCAGGCTCGGCGAATACACGATCGGGGCCAGCGGCGAACTGATCCTTGGCCCGGCCAAGATCGTGACGCCGGAAAACCTGGCCGAGTTCAAGTTCTAAGCCTCCCAAGGCCCGGCGGGCGCCGGTTCAAGCCGGCGCCCGCTCGTTCAATTGTCAGTCGAAAAGCGTGAGGGCGACGATGAAACTCTTGCTGGCAGGCGAGACCTTCGCGGCGACGACGTCGGTCGCTGCCGGCGGCGACGTTCTGACAAGTGCGACATGGGTGAATGGCGCGACGGCCTTCAATGCCGCCCTTGCCGCAGAGGGCATAGCGGTGACGCAGATCGGTGGCGATCGCTGTGCGGCCGAATTTCCGTATGACCTCGACGCGCTGGCCGAATACCAGGCGGTGGTGATCTCCGATGTCGGCGCGCTGACCTTGCTGGTCACGCCGGAGGCCCGCGCCGGGCGCATCGGCGTCAACCGACTCGACGTCCTCAAGGCCTATGTCGAAGGCGGCGGCGGGCTGATGCTGGCCGGAGGCTATATGGGATTCCAGGGTATGTTCGGCACGGCGCGTTTCCACGACACGCCGGTGGAGGACGTGCTGCCCGTGCGCTGCCTGCCATTCTCGGATGGGTTGGAAGTGCCGCAAGGCCTGCAGCCGTCGATCCTTCAGGCGTCGCATCCAATCCTTGCCGGTGTCGCGGGCCCGTTGCCGCCGATCCTCGGCATGAACAAACTCGATTTCAGGCGCGACGGCTCGTCCCAGCTTCTGGCGACCTGCCAGTATCGCGGCACCGACTGGCCGCTGCTGGCGGTTCGTGAGCATGGCCGTGGCCGCACCGTCGCGTGGGCGACAGACATCGGCCCGCACTGGCTGTCGCAGGATTTTTTGGGATGGCCGCTCTACGGCATATTGATGGCCAACATCATGCGCTGGCTGGCCGGCAAGGATTAAGCCTGGCGTGTTTGTAGGGCAGCTAGTCCGGCTTGCTGCTCAACGCTTCGCGCAGCGCCTGGATCCGCCGATTCAAGGCATCGAGATCAGCCATCGTCATGCCCGAGCGTTCGATCAGGGTTTCGTTGAGGCAGTTGCACTGGACGAGCAGCGCGCGGCCGGCAGGCGTCAGGTCGACCTGCACTTGGCGCTCGTCCGTCTGGCTGCGCTGGCGGGTGACGAGACCGGCCTGTTCCATGCGCTTCAACAGCGGCGTGATGGTGCTCGATTCCAAAGCGAGCCTGTGCGCAATCGAGCCGACCGACATCCCGCCGGCTTCGGCAAGTGCGTTCAGCACGAGATATTGCGGATAGGTGATGCCCATCTCGTCCAGCATGGGCTTGTAGGTGCGATTGATTGCCATGCTGGTGGCGTAAAGCGTGAAGCAGAGCTGGTTGTCCAACGGGAGAGGCACGAGGCATTCCTTTGCCGACTGAGCACATCAATATGTACCACGAAAAATGATATCGCGATATATTTTTCTGTAGACAAGGATTTGGACCTGCGCTAGTCTTATGGTTATCGCGATATTGATTATCGCGGAAGCAATCAATGGAGAGCGAGATGACCAAGCCCGGCAGCAGCACGATCACCACCAAGGACGGCACCGAAATTTTCTACAAGGATTGGGGAACGGGACAACCCATCGTCTTCCATCACGGCTGGCCGCTGAGCAGCGACGACTGGGACGCCCAGATGCTGTTCTTCCTGTCCAAGGGCTACCGCGTCATTGCCCATGACCGGCGCGGCCATGGCCGCTCGACCCAGACCGATACCGGCAACGAGATGGATACGTATGCCGCCGATGTCGCGGAACTTGCGGCGCATCTCGACCTCAGAGACGCCATCCATGTCGGCCATTCCACCGGTGGCGGCGAAGTGGCCCGTTATGTCGCGAAGTACGGCTCCGGTGGCCGTGTCGCCAAGGCCGCATTGCTCGGCGCGGTGCCGCCGATCATGCTGAAGACGGCGGCCAATCCGGGTGGCCTGCCGATCGAGGTGTTCGATGGTTTCCGCTCCGCCCAGGCAGCCAACCGCGCCCAGTTTTTCCACGATGTTGCGGCCGGCCCGTTCTACGGCTTCAACCGCCCCGGCGCCCAGGTGTCGCAGGCTGTCGTCGAGAATTGGTGGCGCCAGGGCATGATGGGCGGCACCAAGGCGCATTACGATTGCATCAAGGCGTTCTCGGAAACCGACTTCACCGACGATCTGAAGGCCATCGAGGTGCCGGTGCTGGTGATGCATGGCGACGACGACCAGATCGTTCCGATCGCCGACTCCGCGCTGCTGGCTGTCAAGCTGCTCAAAAAGGGCGAGCTCAAGGTCTACAAGGGCTTCCCGCACGGCATGGCGACGACCCATGCCGATGTCATCAATGCCGACCTGCTGGCGTTCTTCAAGGCGTAGAATCGTTCAGTTGAATAGACATCGTCCAGTTGGATAGGCAAGGCACCCGCCGCCGGGCGGGTGCATTTGCTTTCGTCGAAATGTCAGCGGGACAGTGCCTATTTATCGAGAAAACCAGTGATCAGTTTGACGGTGTCGTCGGGGTTTTCCTCCATGATCCAGTGTCCGGAAGCGGGCACGATGCCGCCCGTGACATCGGTCGCAACAAGCCGCAGGAGATCGGCCTGCGTGGTGCCGGCGGATTTTTCACCGCCGACAGCCAGCACCGGCATGGTCAGTTTGCCGCCGGCGGCAAGCATCGCCTGGTTGTCGATCGCGTCCTGGTCAAACGCCTTGAACTGCTCGAAAGCGTCATGCATCGCATGCGGGCGGGCATAGAGTCTGGCGTAGTGCTTGCGCGTGGCCTCGTCGATCTTCTTGGGGTCTGCCGACAGTTCGTTGTAGAAGCGATCGAGATAGATGCGCTCGCGCCCTGCGACCAGCCGCTCCATATCCGGGCCGCGGAAGTTGAAGTGCCAAAGCAGCGGGCTTTGCTTGATCTTTTCCCAATCGCCGATGCCGGGCAGCGGCGCATCGATGATGACCCATTTGGTGATGCGCTTGGGATACTGAGCGGCGAGCGCATAGCCGACCATGTTGCCGATGTCGTGGGTGACGAGATCTGCCTTGTCGATCTTCAGGGCATCCAACACGCCGGCGATGTCGACGGCCTGGTTCTTCTTGGCGTAGCCCGCTTCCGGGTGGGCCGACAGACCCATGCCGCGCAGGTCCGGCACGATGACGGTGTGGTCCTTTGCGAGGGCGATGGCCGCGGCGCCCCACATGTCTCCGGTATCGGCAAAGCCGTGCAGCAGCACGACGGCGGGACCCTTGCCGCCAACGCGCACATAGAGTTTGGTGCCGTTGGTTCCGACGGACTGCGTCTTGAAACCCGGCGGAAAGGGAACGATGCGTGCCGTCGCCGGCAAGGTAACAAGAAGCACACCCAATACGGCCAATACGATCTTGCGCATGTCATCCCCCAGAGACGTCGAAGGCCCCAAGCCTTCGTTGATGACTATCTCTAGCAGGCTTTTCAACCAGCGCATGGTGAAAGAATCACAGAGGGCGCAGCAATGCCGCGCCCTGCGTCAAATCCGCAAAATCGACCGGTTTTATCTGGCCGCCGCTTGCGCCTTCCTGGCTTCCTTCATGTTGGGCAGGAACACCGTCAGCAGGCCGAGCAGCGGCAGATACGAGCAGATCTGGAAGACGAAATCGATGCCCTTCATGTCGGCGACGACGCCGAGCACGGCGGCTGCAATGCCGCCCATGCCGAAGGCGAAGCCGAAGAAGATCCCGGCGATGGTGCCGACACGTCCCGGCACCAACTCCTGCGCAAACACGACGATGTTGGAGAAGGCCGAGGACAGGATCAGGCCGATCAGCACCGTCAGCACCATCGTCCATTCGAAATTGGCGTAGGGCAGCGCCAGCGTGAACGGCAGCACGCCGACGATCGAGAACCAGATCATCGCCTTCTGGCCGTAGCGGTCGCCGAACGGTCCGCCGAGCAGGATGCCCAGCGCCGAGGCGCCGAGGAACAGGAACAGCATGACCTGGCTCATCTGCACCGACACGCCGAACTTATGGATGGAATAAAAGGTGTAGTAGCTGGAGAGCGAGGCGATGTAGGCGTTCTTGGTCAGCACCAGCAGCGTCAGCACCGCCAGCGCTCCCATCACCTTCTTGCGCGGGAAGGGGGAGACGAAGCTTGCCGCCTTGCGATTGCCCTGCGCGGCGCGCATCCGGCTGTACCAGCCGCCGACCCGCGACAAAACGATGATGCCGGTCAGAGACCCGACGGCGAACCATGAAATGCTGGTCTGGCCGAAGGGCACAACGATGAAGGCAGCGAGCAGCGGCCCCATCGACTGGCCGAAATTGCCGCCGACCTGGAACAAAGATTGCGCCAGGCCAAAGCGGCCGCCGGAGGCAAAGCGGGCAATGCGCGAGGATTCCGGATGGAAGATCGCCGAGCCGATTCCGATCAGCGAGGCGCCGACCAGAAGCAGCGCATAGTGGCCGGCATAGGCCAGAACGATCAGGCCAATCAGCGAGGACGCCATGCCGTAGGGCAGCGAATAGGGCATTGGCCGCTTGTCGGTGATCATGCCGATGACCGGCTGCAGCAGCGACGCCGTGACCTGGAAGGTGAAGGTCAGAAGACCGATCTGCCAGAAATCGAGACCGTAATTCTCTTTCAGCAGCGGATAGATCGCCGGCAGCAGCGATTGCATGATGTCGTTGATGCCGTGGCAAAAGCTCACCGCCAGGATGACGGTGAAGGCGGTCGCCTGGGCTGAAGGGAGGCTGGCGCTTGGCTGCGGTGCAATGCTGGTGGCTGTCGTATCGGTCAAGGCAGGCTCCGAGGTCTTTTTGGCGGGTGTTTGCCCGCGGGCAGGCTTGGCGGCCGCTCCCGCGGACCGCCTTAAGGACGCTCGTCTGAAGCGCTTGGGCGACGCCCCTACGGATCGCCTTGGGGACGACTGCCTTATAAGCCGCTTGCCGGGCGACTTCTTTCGTGGTTTGGTCCAATAGTTTCGCAAGTGGGCCATAGCCGATGCCACATGGCAAGGATATCTTCCGCGCCGGCAATGCCGATCTCGGCCGATTGCATGAAAGCCGCTGGCAGTGGCTGGAGGAGGTTTCCGGGCCGGCGGTGGCTTTGCCGACCGAATACCCCGACGGTTATCTCGTGCCGCAACACCGCCACAGCCGCAGCCAGCTGCTGCATGCGCTGGTCGGTGTCGTGCTGGTGACGACCAGGTACGGGCGCTGGATGGTGCCGCCCGACCACGCAATGTGGATACCGGCCGGCACCGAGCATTCCGTCGAAATGCTGGGCGATGTCTCGATGCGCTCGGTCTATGTCATGCCGGGCGCGATCCCCCGCCTGCCGGTAGGCTTGCGCGTCGTCGGCATCACCGAGCTGATGCACAGCCTGATCGTCGAATCGGAAAAGCTGCCGCAAGGCGGCGAACTGGAAGGCCGCGGCGGGCTGATCATGAACCTGTTGCTGCACGAGATTCCGACCTTGCCGGAACGGCCGCTCGGGCTGCCGTTCCCGTCCGACCCGAAGCTGGCGGCGCTCTGCCGACGCTTTGTCGCGGCACCTTCGCCGCACGCCACGATCGACGAGTGGGCGGATGCCGCAGGCATGAGCCGCCGTTCGTTCACCCGCGCCTTCCAGCGCCAGACCGGCCTGTCGCTGTCGACTTGGCGCCAGCAGGCCTGCCTGTTTGCGGCCCTGCCTAGGCTCGCCGATGGCGAGCCGATCACCAGGGTGGCGCTCGACCTCGGTTATGACAGCGTGCCGGCATTCATAACCATGTTCAAGCGCATGCTCGGCGCCTCGCCGCGCGGCTATATGCGCGGCGCCCGCGACGAAGGCATGCGGCGGGCTCAGCCTCGACTTGAGGCCCCGGCGCCGTAGCGCCCGGAAAAGCCCGCAGCACTTGTCGTAGGCCCTAGTCCAGCTGAACGCCGCTGGCCTTGACGATCGGTTCCCATTTGGCGAGTTCGGCCTTCACATGCGCTCCAAGCTCTTCGGGGGTGGAGGCCACGATCGAGGCGCTGAACTGGGCCATGCGGGCGATCACATCAGGGTCTTTCAGGGCTTCAACTGCCGCCTTCTGAAGAACGGCGACGACCTCCGGCGGCGTGCCTGCGGGCGCGAACAGAGCGTTCCAGCTGTAGGTTTCATAGCCGGGAATGGTTTCGGCAATGGCCGGTATGTCGGGGAAGGAGGGAACGCGTTCCTTGGTGGTAACGCCGAGAGCCCTCAGCGTCCCGCTCTTGATATGGCCCGATGAAGAGGGGAGGTTGTCGAACATCATCGGCACCTGATTGCCGATGACGTCGTTCAAGGCCGGTCCGGCGCCCTTGTAGGGAATGTGCTGCATACTGACGCCGGCCATCGTCTTGAAAAGCTCGCCGGAGAGATGGAGCGGGGTGCCATTGCCTGATGAGGCGTAGGCATATTTGTCCGGGTCCTTCTTCAGCATCTCGATCAGTTCCTTGACGTCCTTGGCAGGGAATTCAGGGTTCACGACCAGGACGTTTGGCACCAGCACGAGCAACGATATCGGCGCAAAATCCTTCTCCGCATCGTAGGGCTTTGTCTTCAGGATCAGCGGGTTGAGCGCGTGGGTTGCGACCGTGCCCATCAGGATCGTGTAGCCGTCCGGTTCGGCTCGGGCGACCTGGGCAGCGCCGATGCTGCCCCCGGCGCCGCCGACATTTTCGACGACAATCTGCTGGCCCAGCTTTTCGGACATCTTGTTGGCGACTAGGCGCGCGACCAGATCCGTCGAGCCACCGGCGGAAAAGGGGACAACCATGGTGATGGTCCGGTCCGGAAAATCGGCGGCCCAGGCCGCCGGTACTGAAAGGGTGGCTGCAATGGAAACCGCGAGCCCGAGCAAAGTCCTACGCCGCATCTGCTACTCCTCCGTTGGTTGGAGGGGCAGTATGGCCATGGTGAACTCCTCGCACAATGCAACCATGGACTGACTGCCCGCCTCAGGAGATCGGGCTTGACACCGATGCTTCGGTTGGCGTGCGCGAGAACGCCTCACCCCTCAGTTCAATCAGCCTTGGTCCAGCTGAAAACAAGCCATTTGTATCGTGACGTCTCTTCAGGCTCGGCCGTGTAGGTCATCTGCATGTCGCCGCCCTCGGTGTAGATGTCGAGCCTGGGTGCCGTGTCCAGTTCGAGCCACACGGAATCGTTCTTGAACGACCATGTCCCGCACCAGACGCAAGGCCCCGATGCCGGGTCACCCGGTTGGTGAAAATTGTAGCGGCCGTCCGCCGTGATCTCCAGATAGTCGAAGGCGCCATAAAAGGCGGTCACAGTCTGCTGAAATTCGGTCGCAGCCGCTTCCTGGTCGGGCTTCGCCGGCTCTTTCAGATCACGCGGTGGCCGGATTGCGGACCCTGCGATGCTCCATTTGCCGATGAAATCCTTTTCGGTGGGAAGATATTCCGTTTGCGCCTGCGCGGTCGAAACCGGAGCGATTGTCGGCGCATAGGCCGCGCTGGCGATGCCGATTGCGAGAAGCATTCCTGCGATGCCTGCAGCCTTGATTCGATTGCGCATCAGCTGGCTCCTTTCACGACGGTTTGGGGCAGATTCCAAAAACGAGATTACCCCCGAGCCAGGCCCGGGGGCACGCTTTTGGGCAACATGGATTAATCGAACAGGCTCGACACGGACTCTTCGGTCGCTGTGCGCGAAATCGCCTCGCCCATCAGGTCGGCGATGGAGATGACGCGGATATTCGGGGCGTCGAGCACGCCTTGCGTCGGCTGGATGGAATCGGTGATCACCAGTTCCTGCAGCTTCGAGCCGCTGATGCGGGCGACCGCACCGCCCGACAGCACGCCGTGGGTGATATAGGCGGTGACGCTGGTAGCGCCGTTGGCGAGCAGCGCATCGGCGGCGTTGCACAGCGTGCCGCCGGAATCGACGATGTCGTCGATCAGCAGGCAATCCTTGCCGGCGACCGCGCCGATGATGTTCATCACTTCGGATTCACCGGGACGTTCGCGGCGCTTGTCGACGATGGCCAGTTGTGCGTCGAAGCGTTTGGCGAGCGCGCGGGCGCGCACCACGCCGCCGATGTCGGGCGAGACGACGACGACATTGGCAAGCTGTTTGTATTTTGCCTTCACGTCACGGGCCATCACCGGCACCGAGAACAGATTGTCGGTCGGAATGTCGAAAAAACCCTGGATCTGGCCGGCATGGAGGTCGAGCGTCAAGACGCGGTCGACGCCGGCGCGGGTGATCATGTTGGCGACCAGCTTCGCCGAGATCGGTGTGCGGCCCGAGGCCCGGCGATCCTGCCTGGCGTAACCGAAATATGGGATGACCGCGGTGATGCGCTTGGCCGAGGAGCGCATGAAGGCATCGATCATGATGAGCAGTTCCATCAGATGATCGTTGGTCGGGAACGAGGTCGACTGCAGGATGAAGACATCCTCGCCGCGCACGTTTTCCTGGATTTCGACGAAGATTTCCTGATCGGCGAAGCGTCTGACGCTGGCCTTGCCCAGCGGGACATTGAGATAGCGGGCGACCGCTTCGGCCAGCACCCGGTTGGAATTGCCCGCGAAAAGCTTCATGCACCGTTCCTGGCGAAGGATGGGGAGGTCCTCTTAATCGGGCTTGTAGCGAGCCGTGCCGGTATTGCAAGCCTCGTTGACGGGAATCCGCCGGCTAATCTCAAAACGTCAACAGTGAACGGAAGCCGGTAACAGGCGGATCAGCCGGCGCTGCCGCCGAGCCAGGCCGCGAACTGGTCGATCGTCTGGTCGGCGACCGCCTGCATGGTAGCGGGTGCAACCGCGGGCCAGCCTTCGGCGGCATTGACCGAGGGCGCCTTCTGCTGGCCATTGATGCGGTGTAGCCGGTTGCCGGCGGGGTCATAGACGTCCCAGACATAGATAACGGTGGTGTCCTTGCCTTCCGTCATCGTCGAGAAGTAGCCCTTCAGCACATGGGTGGCGGCTTGGTCGGCGCTGCCGGCGAGGGTGATGCCGCGCTGCTTGGCGCGTGTCTGCAGTTCGGCCGTCAGCGGCGTTGCCGCTTCCACCGAGGCGCCGACGATCGGCGCGATCTGCAGCCGGGTCTTCGACAAAGCGGCGGCGCTCTGCGCGGGGTTGGCGGGTGTCGTGGCGCCGACGGCCGGCGCTGGTGTGGCGGCGGGCGCGATGCCCGGGGCAGCCAAGGGCTGAGCCGAGGCTGCCGGCGGCGTGATGGCGGACGGCTCAAGGACGTCCTTGGCGTTGGTGCAAGCGGCTAGCACAAGCGCTGCGAGCAATGACACGGTCGTCACATGCGATCGTCTCATCTGCCCGAAAACTCCTTAGTCGTGAACGCCCCCGCGTGGACCAACCATTATGGATTCACTGTACGATCAAGTCGAGATCATGGCGTGAAAGCGGCTTCGGCTGGGATTCGGTGGTCAGGTAGGTGCGGCCAAGCGTCATCGCCGTCTCGGTTTCGGAGTCCATGATGATCATGTGCGCGAACAATGTCATGTTGGGCGCGATCGGCTCGGGATTGCCCTGGTAGAACATCGGCATGTCCATCCAGGACGGGGTGAAGCGGGCGCCGACGGAATAGCCGCAGGCGTTCAACCGATGCTTGGTCAGGCTGTGCGCCTCCAGCGTGCGGGCATGCGCGTCGAAGACGTCGCCGAAGGTGTTGCCGGGCGTCATCGCCTTCTCGACCGCCAGAAGAGCCGCGCGGGCGGCGTCGAACAGCTCCTGATGGCGCTTCGACGCCTTGCCGGTCAGCACGGTGCGCATCATCGGCGCGTGATAGTGATGGAACACGCCGGCCCATTCGAGCGTCAGCTGATCGTTCTTGGTCAGCTTGCGGCGCCCGGCCTTGTAGCGGCAGAGCAGCGCGTCGATGCCCGAGCCGATGATGAATTCATTCGCCGGATAGTCGCCGCCGCCGGCAAACACCGCGCCCTGCATGGCGGCAAGGATCAGAGCTTCGTCGCCGCCCTGCTTGATCAGCGGCAGGGCCGCGTCGAGCGCGTCGTCGGAAAGGTTGGCGGCCTTTTCGGCCTTGGCGATTTCAGCCGGGCTCTTGAACAGGCGCAGACGGCCGACAATACCGGAGGCGTCGGCGATCTGGCCGAAGGTCTGCAGCTGCTCGTCGACGCGGCGGCCATTGAAGGCGGTCAGGCCATGGGTGTCGTATTCGACGCCGATGCGGGCGCCGAGGAGATTGAGGTCGTTGAGCAGGTTGCGCAGGTCGATCGCCGGGTTGGCGCCGTCGCGGTCGGTCCACAGCACGATGTTGTCGATGATCGAGGTGTGGCGCGCCTGGCGCAAATCGGCCGAGCGGGTGAGCAGCACCATCGAGCCGTCAGCCTTCACAACCAGGCACTGGAAGAAACAGAAGCCGAACGTGTCGTAGCCGGTTAGCCAGTACATGCTCTCCTGGGCGAAAAGCAGTACAGCATCGAGCTTCTTTTCCGTCATCTCGATCATCAACCGGTCACGCCGGGCGTCAAATTCCGACCGTTCGAAATGCAGCGCCATTATCCGTTCTCCAAAACAATTGCCGAAACCTGCCGACCATAGTCCGGTTCCTTGCGATGCGTCGCGCGCCGGTAGGAAAAGAAGAGATCCTCCTCGGCATAGGTGCAGCGGCCAAGCCCCTCGGCGGTCACGCCAGCCTTCTTCAGCCGGTCGACCGTATAGAGGTTGAGATCGAACATTGCATGCGCCGGATTGGCCGAAGGCGCGAAATAGCCGATGTTTTCGGCATCGGCTTCGACGAAACGGGCGACGAATTCCGGCCCGACCTCGTAATTGTCGGGGCCGATCGAAGGACCGAGAACCGCAATGATGCGCTCACGGCGGGCGCCAAGGCTTTCCATCGCGGCAATGGTGTTTTCAAGCACGCCGGTAAAAGCGCCCTTCCAGCCGGCATGCGCTGCGCCAATGATGCGCGCTTGAGCATCGGCGAACAGCACGGGGCCGCAATCGGCCGTCGAGGCGCCGATGGCGATGCCCGGCCGGTCGGTGACGATGGCGTCGGCGTTGGGCCGCGGGCCGGGAAAGGGTTCCCTGGCAATAACGACATCGGGCGAGTGGACCTGATGCGCGGTCAGGAGATGGCTGGCCGGCACGCCCATCCAGGCAGCGACGCGGCGGCGGTTCTCGGCGACCAGCATCTGATCGTCATCCGAGCCGGTGCCGATGTTAAGTCCCTGATAGATGCCGCCGGAGACGCCGCCGATACGGGTGAAATAGCCATGGCGGATACCTTGCGGCTTGGCCGCTTCCAGCAGCGGCGAGCGAACAGGATCCGGTTTGGTCTGATTCAGCATGGATGGGTTTGTTGTCCGTGCCAGCGTTTTCGTCAAGGCGAAGTTCGGCCGAGTGATTGCGACAGTGCTGCCGCGTCGACTTTGCATTGGCCAAAAGCAGGCATGCGACCATAGGCGGCGTCGCGGGACGGCTTGTAACGATCTCTGAGGGTCAGACTGGCTGATGCGGCAGGATTTTCAGGATTTTGAACAGCGTGCCCATGCCGTCGGGGCCGGCCAGGCGCTCGACGGCATCGGCAATGGTTTGTCGTGCCTCTTGGCTTGCCTGGCTGCCCAACTGGCCAGCTCGCTCAAGCAATCCCATGCCAAGCAGAAAGTCGCCCTGCGTCGCCAATTCCACATCGAGGCCATGCGCCCGCACGACGGCGGCCAGTGCCGCGAAGTCGACATGGGCGGTGAGATCGGCTTCGCCGGGATTGGCTAGCACATCTTCGGGGGCGTGCCTGCGCACGGCCTGCAATGTGTCGCCGAAACCGGGCTGGAGATGGCCGTAATCAGGGAACAGCCCGGCGCCGCCGTGGTCGGCTATGCGTTCGGCAATGGTCGCCATCAGTGCCGCGCGGGCCGGTGCTATTTCGAAAATAGAGCCTTGTGGCGCCTCGGCGGCGTCTTCCGGCAGCAGCGTCGCCTCGACCGAGCCGGCGCCGGCGAAGAAGCTCAACTCGTCTGAGACATCGAGGCCGATCACCCGTTCGCGCCAGCCGGCGCCGGCGCGGATGAACTGGCGGATCGGCACGGCATCGAACAATTCGTTGCCGACGATCAGCAATGGCGCCTGCGCTAGCGTGGCGATGGTTTCGTGCCAGCCGAGCTCAACCGAACTTTCGGCAAGCGTCTGTTTCTGGATTTCGGTTAGCCGCGGGCTGGTCTCGACCAGAGCGAAGGACGCTCCGGCGGCGATAGCCGGATCGAGCCGCGTCAGGGTGCGAAGCATGTCCTTCATCAGCGTGCCGCGGCCGGGCCCGATCTCCGCGATGGTGGCCGGCAGCGGTCGGCCGATCGCCAGCCAGGCCTGATAGAGCCAGACGGCGACGAGTTCGCCGAACATCTGGCTGATCTCGGGTGCGGTGACGAAGTCGCCGGCGGCGCCGAACGGCTCGCGCGTGGTGTAGTAGCCGTCGCTGGGATCGAACAGGCAGAGCGCCATGTACTCGTTGACGGGGAGGGGGCCGAGCGCGCCGATCAGGTCGACGATGCGGGTCTTCAGCCGTGTCATGCCGGCTGTGGTTGCGGCGCCGGTTTGGCTGTGGCCATCGCCCAGATGCCGGCCAGCACCATCGGCAGCGACCGCACCATGCCCATGGTGAGCCAGCCGCCGAGGAGGTAGCCGAGCTGCTGGTCGGGCTCGCGGAAGAACTCGACGAAGATGCGTGACAGGCCGTAGCCGCAAATGAAGGCGCCGCCGACAAAGCGCGGCGTCTTCAGCTTCAGCCGCGAATGGGTGAGGAAGCGCAGGACCAGGAACAGCACCGCGCCCTCGAGCAGCGCTTCGTAGAGCTGGCTCGGATGGCGAGGCTCCAGGCCCGCGACACAACCCACCACGGTCTGCTGGAGACGCTCGTTGCAGAAGACGACGCCCCACGACACGTCGGTCACGCGACCCCAGAGTTCGGCATTGACGAAGTTCGCGATGCGGACGAGGCCGAGCCCGACCGGCACGCCGGCTGCCACCACGTCGAACAGCGTCCAGGTGCGGATGCCGCGCTTGAGGGAAAACAGCGTCATGGCGAGGATGACGCCAAGCAGGCCGCCATGGAACGACATGCCGCCCTGCCAGACGGCGAAGATGTCGAGCGGGTGGTCGATATAGCGCTTTAAATCGTAGAAAAGCACATAGCCGGTGCGTCCGCCGAGCACGACGCCGACGGCGGCCCAGACGATGAAATCGTCGAGGTCGATCGGCTTCATCGGCAAGACGCCATCAGGCCACAGCCTTGTGTTGGTCACGAGCCGCTTGGCGTACCACCAGGCGAACAGGATTCCGACGATATAGCCGATGCCGTACCAGTGCACAGCCAGCGGGCCGATCTGAACCAGGATCGGGTCGATGTTGGGGAAGGACAGCGACGCCATCGGCAGCGGGAAATAGTCGTTCAACAGGATCTCCTGGGAGGGCTCGCGTTAGGGCGCGGACCATGCGGCAGGGTTTTGGCGGGGTCAAGGCAAGGTGACGACAGCCTGATCGTCAGAGATAATGGGCTCAACCCTGCGGCTTGCCGGCGACCAATTGCCTGAGCGCATCGTTGATCCTGTCTTGCCAGCCGGGGCCATCTTCCTGGAAATGGTCGAGCACGGCGCGATCGATCCTGATCGAGACAAGCTCGCGAACGTTTGGTGCGGCGGAGGGTTCGCGAATGGGAGGCGCGGGTTTCTTGACCGGCTTGAAGGCCGCTTCAGCGGCTTCCATCGGATTGGTCGGTCGGCGCGGGGGCGTTGCCATTGGTTGATCCTGAATGAGAGTGACTCTTGCCTGGAGCAAGTCGTGAGGAAAACTAGGCCGCTGGTCTGTGAAGACCAGTAACTTCACTTGGTTCTCTCTGACGTTGCCCTGTATTTGGCTTCAAGCCTGTCCAGCACCTCGTCGCCAGGCTAGACCCGGCCCGCACTGGCATCCGAAATGCCCTTTGCGAGTGCTGCATCGAGTGCTGCAAAGCGCTTCTCCAAGTCCGCACTGTCCGTCACGGCAACCGTCGTTCCAAGAATCCATTTGCGATAATAGCAATCTGTCGGCCGGACCGTGAGCCAAATCGCGTCCGACATGAAGCCGCACCAGCTTCAACGTTCTTGCATTCCGCAGGCAGTGCCACTACGTCAATTCGAGCAAGCGAGGATTTGCCATGTCAACCGGACCGAACCGCATTCTCGATGAATTCGCCAAGCTGATGACCGATGCCGCGGGTGCCGCACAAGGCGTGCGCCGCGAGGTGGAGACTGCCTTCAAGGGGCAGGCGGAGCGCATCCTCAACACCATGGATGTGGTGCAGCGCGAGGAGTTCGAGGCTGCCCGCGACATGGCTGCAAAGGCCCGCGAAGAAAACACCAGGCTGGCCGCCCGCATCGATGCGCTCGAGGCCAGGCTTGCCGAATTGACCGGACAGGCCGCACCTGTGGCTGCGGCAAAGCCCAAAGCAAAAAAATAAAATTTGAACTTTTCCACAAAGCACAATCCGAAAAAATGCTTTGCCGTGAATCGTTTACCGGCAATGCATGAATCTTTGTGACAGCGCCTTTCCACATGCTGATGACGCAGTGCGAAAAATTAGGCTGTTCACGCGACTCCCGATCAATAGACTGAATTTGTTGTATGATTCGGAGCAGGGTCATGCGGCCGGGCGGTGGGGTCCGGTCCGGGGTGTTTGTGTCGTGAAGTCCTGGCCGTCCGAGTTCAAGACAAGATTGTTCGTCGTGTGTGCCCCGGAGCGTGTGGCGCTCCCCTGAACACAGGAAGCATTCCATGGAACTTCTCGAACTCGAATTCTCCCGCGAAATCCATCCGGTGGATGTCATCGAGCAGGTCGCCCATAACAATGACTGGTCCTTCGAACGGGCCGGCGATGACGAAATCTCGATCTCGGTTGCCGGCAGCTGGACCGATTATCACGTCTCCTTCTCGTGGATGGAGGACTTCGAGGCGCTGCATCTGGCCTGTGCTTTCGACATCAAGGTGCCGGAAGCCCGCGCGCTGGAAGTGATGCGGCTTTTGTCGCTGATCAACGAGCAGATGCTGTTTGGCCATTTCGATCTCTGGGAGCAGGAGGGCGCGATCATGTTTCGCCAGTCACTGCTGCTCGCCGGCGGGGTCGAACCGTCGAGCCAGCAGGTCGAGGTGCTTTTGTCGTCGGCGCTTGAAGCCTGCGAATGCTATTTCCAGGCCTTCCAGTTCGTTGTCTGGTCGGGAACCTCGGCCAAGGATGCGCTGGCCGGTGTCCTGTTCGAGACCTATGGCAACGCTTGAGCTTCCATGAGTTCGAGCAGCGCGCGCAAGCCCGAGATCAGCTTTGCCGATTTTGATCGTGTCGACATCCGTGCCGGCACGATCGTCGAGGCCGAGCCTTTCCCCGAGGCGCGCAAACCCGCCTTCAAGCTGAAGATCGATTTCGGCCCTGAGATCGGCGTGAAGAAATCCTCGGCACAGATCACGAAATACTATGCGCCGGAAACGCTGGTGGGACGGCAGGTGTTTGCGGTGGTGAATTTCCCGCCGCGCCAGATCGGTCCGTTCATGTCGGAAGTGCTCACGCTCGGCTTCCCTGATGAGGAAGGCGCCGTGGTCCTTGGCGCCATCGAGCGCAAGGTGCCGGACGGCGGCAGGTTGTTTTAGGAAGATTGCGTCAGGCGGCCAGCTTGCGCCTTGTGCTCAGCGCCTCTTCGACCGTGTCCATGAACATTTCGGCGCAGGCTTTCCAACTGTAGCGCATGGCGCGTTCGCGCGCCTCGGCGCGGTCGACATTGAGCGCGGCGAGCGAGGCCTCGCGCAGATCGGTCGACACCGCGCCGCCGATGCCGTCGCCGACAATGTCGATCGGTCCGGTGACCGGATAGGCGGCCACCGGCGTGCCGCTGGCCAGCGCCTCGATGATGACGTTGCCGAACGTGTCGGTGCGGCTGGGGAAAACGAAAACATCAGCCGAGGCGTAGATCTCGGCCAGCTCATCGTTCGGGCGATGGCCGAGGAAGTGCGCCTGCGGGTACTTCGCCCTGAGCCTTGCCAGTTCCGGTCCTTCGCCGACGATCACCTTGCTGCCGGGCAGGTCGAGATCGAGGAAGGCGCTCAGGTTCTTCTCGATGGCGACGCGGCCGACGCACAGGAATACCGGGCCGGGAAAGCCGAGGTCCTTCTTCTTGTCCGGGCGGAAGTGATCGGTGTCGACGCCCCGCGTCCACGGCCTGAGCTTGGTGAAGCCTCGCGAGGCAAGGTCCTCCGCCAGCGACTGGGTGGCGACCAGCGTGCCTTGTCCCGAATTGTGGAAATCACGCAGCCAGCGATAGGCCCAGCTCTCCGGCACCGGCAGGCGGGCGCTGAGATATTCGGGAAAGCGGGTGTGATAGCTGGTGGTAAAGGGACGGCCAGCATTGCGGCAATAGCGCCGCGCCATGATGCCGAGCGGGCCTTCGGTGACGATATGGATATGGTCGGCCTTGCGAGCCTCGATCAGCCGCGCGACATGACCGGGCGTGGTCAGCGCCAGCCTGATGTCGGGGTAGGTCGGCAACGGCAAGGTGCGAAAGATGTTCGGGGTCAGGAAGTCGACCGCAACGTCGAAGGTTTTCAGCGTTTCGGTGAGCCGCTCCAGCGTGTGGACGACGCCGTTGACTTGCGGCCGCCAGGCGTCGGTGACCATCAGGATGCGCATGGCGGTCCTTTGCTCGGGTCGACGGTTGCCTTGATGCGATAGCGGTACGGCCCGGCTGCCCTCGCTTCGCTCCACCGCACCCGGGCAGGCACGAGGTCGAAGTAAGGCGGCTGAGCCGAATCAACTGAGGTCGCGCGCTTCATGCGCGCTCTTGACCATGGTTTCATGACGGGCGGATGAAGGTGGTTTTTGGCCGAGCCCGCCTTCCAGATCATGCTTTGGTCAGGCGGGCACCTTGATCACCGCCCGCAGGCCGCCGAGCGGGCTGTCTTCCAGCATGATGTCGCCGCCATGGCTGCGGGCAATATCGCGGGCGATAGAGAGACCAAGGCCGGTGCCGCTGGCGTCGAGGTTGCGCGCCTCGTCGAGCCGCACGAACGGTTTGAACACGTCCTCGCGCTTTTCCGGCGGGATGCCCGGACCGTCATCGTCGATGGTGACGACGAGTGAGCCGCGGCCGTGATCGGCGCTGATCTCCACCGTCTTGGCATAGCGCAAGGCATTGCCGGCGACGTTGGACAACAGCCGGGCGAAAGCGTGCGGGCGCACATGCACGTCCGGATCACCGGCAAGCACGGTCGATAGCTTGCGCTTGTGCAGCGACGCCTCCTCGCCGAGCTTTTGGAAATAGGCCTCGAGATCGAAATGGCCGGCATCTTCCGACGCTTCGCCGCGGGCAAAGGCGATATAGCCTTCCAGCATCGACTGCATGTCGTCGATGTCCTGGTTGAGCGCGGCCTTGGTCTCGGGCTTGCCGCCGGCCAGCGCCAGCTGCAGCTTGAAGCGGGTGAGGATGGTTCTGAGATCGTGGCTGACGCCGGTCAGCATGGCGGTGCGCTGTTCCAGCTGGCGTTCGATGCGCTCGCGCATCTGGATGAAGGCAAAGCCGGCCCGGCGAACCTCCTCGGCGCCGCGTGGGCGGAAATCGCGCGGCATCGGCCGGCCCTTGCCGAAGCTTTCGGCGGCCTCGGCCAGAGACAGGATCGGCCGGATCTGGTTGCGAAGGAAGGGGATGGCAATCGTCAGCAGCACCAGTGACGTCCCGACCATCCAGATCAGGAAGATGTGGGTGTTGGAGGCATAGGCCTGGCTGCGGCGCACGAAGACGCGCAGCACCTTGCCCTCGAGCTGGATGCGGACCTCGACGATGTTGGAATTGCCGACCGTGTCGATCCAGAACGGGCGGTTGATCTGGCGGGTGATCTCGGTGGAAAGGACGTCGTCAAGGATCGAGAAGAAGGGCTTGGGTCCAGGCGCCGGCAACGGGTCGGGCGGCAAGAGGTCGACCTTCAACTGCATGCGGTCCTGGGCGATGCGGATGATGTTCGCGTAGTCGCCATCGTGCGGATAGGTCTCGATCATGTCGATGATCGCGGCGATGTCGCGCACGGTGGCCTGCGACAGGCGCTGCGTCACGGTTGCCCAGTGGCGTTCCATGAAGTCGAAGGCGACGACCGACTGCAGAAGGATCATCGGCGCGATGACGATGATCAGCGAGCGAGCATAAAGCCGCTTGGGCATATAGAACGCAACCAGCCGCCAGAACCGCTTCCAGGCACGCGGCATTGCTTTCAGCGCGCGTGATACGCGCGCGCCAAAGCCGCCTTGTTCCGGCCGTTCCAGTTGCGTGGTCGCCATTTGTCCTTTCGCTGGTCAATGGCCGCTGGTCGATGGCCACACATCTATGGCCAAGGGCGGCCGTCAGCGGCATTCTATTCCACGCTGAGCCGATACCCAATACCGCGCACCGTCTGCAGCCAGACCGGATTGGACGGATCGCGCTCGATCTTGCGGCGCAGCCGGTTGATCTGAACGTCGATGGTGCGCTCGCCGACTTCCGAATCGTCACCGACAAGCTCATGGCGCGGGATGGTTTCGCCGGCCCGCGCGGCAAAAATCGCCAGGATCTCCTGCTCACGGTCGGTCAGCTTCAGCGCCTCGCCGCCCCGCTTCAGTTCGCGCCTGGCGATCTGGAAAGTATAAGGGCCGAAGACCAGCTGCTCGACCTTGGGCGTCGTCGCCGGGCCGCCGCGGCGCAGAATGTTATTGATGCGCAGGATCAGTTCGCGCGGGTCGAAGGGCTTGGGCAGATAGTCGTCGGCGCCGGCCTCGAGCCCGGTGATGCGGCTGTCGGTTTCCGATAGCGCGGTGAGCATCAGGATCGGCACGTTCTTCTCCGCCCGCAGCGCCTTGGTGAGGTCGACGCCGGTCTCTCCGGGCATCATGACGTCGAGGACAAGGAGGTCGAAGTCGAGCCCGGCGAGCTTGCGCCTGGCCTCGCCGGCATTTCCGGCGACAGTGACGCGAAAACCGTTTTCGGTCAGATACTGCTTGAGCAAATTGCGGATGCGGGTGTCGTCGTCGACCACAAGCAGATGCGGCGCGTCATCGTCCGGCGCCGTCGGCTGGTCCACCCTCTCAATGGTCTCCATGGCTTTTCCCTGACATGTTTGCAGGCACAATGTCGATCTGCGCCCTTAGTTCCGGATTGACCATGGCTTCCAGGAATCGTTCGATCAAGGGACGCTCGCTGGCTCCGGAATCTTCCAATGCAGCACGGATGCGGCGTGACTGTGGCCGCGCCAGGGCCAGCGCCAGGGCGCGCCCCTTGGCTGTCGGATAGAGCTCCCGCTGGCGGCGGTCGCGCGGACCCTGCAATTGCACGATATGGTCGGTGTCGATCAACTGCTTGAGCACCCGCGCCAGGCTCTGCTTGGTGATCTTGAGCACGTCGAGCAGTTCGGCGACCGTCAGTCCCGGCCGGCGGTTGACGAAATGCAGCACACGGTGATGAGCGCGGCCAAAGCCGTAATCGGCCAGGATCTGGTCCGGATCGGAAGTGAAATCGCGATACGCAAAGAAGAACAGTTCGATGATGGCGAAGTCGATGCCGTCCTCGTCGGTGATCGGCGTCTTGATCGGTTTTCCGGCAGCTCGGCTTCGATCCGTCATCATTTCTCCGTCCATAGAGGGATATTATGTCAGTACTATTGACGTAATTTCCCCGCAATGGTAATTTTTGACAAGCTTTTCGGCTGAATGCGAATGAAAAGGCAAGGGAGTGCCGTTTTTCCGGAACTTCCTGAGTTTGCCAGAGTTCGATTCTCCGCTTACGGTTCAAGGGCCGCCCGACGCGGCTGTCGCGCAACAAAAACAACACCAATGATGTGCGGGTCGCCGCCCGCGGGAGGTTTCCATGGCATCCGTTCCCTTCGACCAACTGGACGGCTTCATCTGGATCAACGGCGAGTTCGTCAAATGGGCCGATGCCAAGATCCACGTGCTGACCCACGGCCTGCACTATGCCAGCGCCGTCTTCGAGGGCGAGCGCGCCTATGGCGGCGCCATCTTCAAGCTCAACGAGCACACCGAGCGTCTGCATGAATCGGCGCGCCTGCTCGGCTTCAATATTCCCTATTCCGTGGCCGAGCTCAATGACGCCTCGACCACGCTTCTGAAGAAGCAGGGTCTCCAGGACGCCTATGTCAGGCCGATCGCCTGGCGCGGCAGCGAACAGATGGGGGTGTCGGCGCAGAACAGCCGCATCAACTGCGCCATCGCCATCTGGCAATGGCCGAGCTATTTCGACCCGGCGCAGAAGCTCAAGGGCATCCGTCTCGATCTGGCGGAATGGCGCCGGCCCGATCCGCGCACCGCGCCGTCGAAGTCGAAGGCCGCCGGCCTCTACATGATCTGCACCATGTCCAAGCATGCCGCCGAGGCCAAGGGCTATGCCGATGCCATGATGCTCGACTGGCGCGGCCAGGTCGCCGAAGCAACGGGCGCCAACATCTTCTTCGTCAAGGATGGCAAGATCCACACGCCGAAGCCCGATTGCTTCCTCGACGGCATCACCCGCCGCACCGTCATCGGCCTCGCCAAGGACCGCGGCCTTGAAGTCGTCGAGCGCGCCATCATGCCTGAGGAACTCGAAGGCTTCGAACAGTGCTTCCTCACCGGAACGGCAGCGGAAGTGACGCCGGTCTCCGAGATCGGTCCGTACCGATTCGAGGTCGGCGAGATCGCCAAGACTTTGATGAACGACTATTCTGCTGCGGTGCAACCTAAGCATGCGATAGCCGCAGAATAACGAAAGTCACAGCTTTTTTCGCAAGCAGGGGCGGTTTTGAGGCCGGCCCCTTTATTTCAGCATCTGTGCATTTGACTTTCGTATAATTCAGCGTCTCATGATGGTGTCGGCCCGGGAGGCTGGCAGCTATGGAGGGACTAGGTACATGGATACGAATACGCTCATTGCGCTCGTTGTACAGGTAATTGCAGGTGTTGTCGGTGGTCAGGCGGTCGGCGTTGCGCTGAAGAATGCGGCGATGGGCCAGCTGACCAAAATCATCGGTGGCGCCGTTGGCGGCGTCGGCGGCGCGGCGATCCTCGGCAGCCTGCTCGGCGGCACGGCCGACCCGGCAGCGGCTGCCACGGCAGCGGGCGGATTGGGTGATACGCTGAACCTCAAAAACCTGCTCGGCGGCGCCGGCGGCGGCGCCATCCTGACCGGCATCATCGGTGCGGTCATGGGCGCGATGAAGAAGTAAGCCTCTAGATCATTCACCGTTTCACGGCGAATGATCTAGTTTGTTGTTTTACGCAATTCCGGACGGAAAACCGCTTTACACTTTTCCTGGAATTGCCCGAGACTCAGGCTTCGTCAAATGGGCGGCCGTTGGGCCGCCCATTTCTGTTTGGGACGGACTGTTTGCCTTTCAGCAGTGGACGGCCTTCGCCCACGCCTCTACATCACTCTGGACCAGCGAAAGGACAATCATGGGTCAGCTCAATGCCGGCATCGTGCCGGTCACGCCTTTCCAGCAGAACTGCACCATCCTGTTCGACATGGATGACAAGCATGGCGTCGTCGTCGATCCGGGCGGCGACATCGACAAGGTGCTGGCGGTGCTGAAGGACAATGCGATCACCGCCGCTGCGATCTGGATCACCCATGGCCACATCGATCACGCCGGCGGCGCCATGGAGCTGAAGGAAGCACTCGGCATCGAGATCATCGGCCCGCACGAAGCCGACAAGCTATTGCTCGACAATCTCGAGAACCAGGGCCAGCGCTACGGCATTGCCGGGGCGCGCAACTGCGTGCCCGACCGGTTTCTCACAGAGGGCGAGACGGTTTCGTTCGGCTCACATATGTTCGAGGTGCTGCACTGCCCCGGCCATGCGCCCGGCCATGTCGTATACTACAATCGCGCGGCGAAGTTCGCTCATGTCGGCGACGTGCTGTTTCGCGGCTCGGTCGGGCGCACCGACCTGCCGGGCGGCGACCATGCGGCGCTGATCGCCTCGATCAAGGACAAGCTTTTGCCGCTCGGCGACGAGATCGGCTTCATCTGCGGCCACGGCCCGGGTGGCCGCTTTGGCGAGGAAAGGCGGACCAATCCCTTCCTGACTTAGCGATGTCTTTCTGCCAACAAAAAAAGCGCTGGCCTTGCGGTCAGCGCTTTTTTTGGGGCAGGGAAGCCTCAATTCGCGACGCAGAAATGCTGCTCACCGTCATTGCCGGTGAACGTGCCGCTGCGGGCATTGAAGCTCCGGTAGCGGTCCGAGCAGTATTCGTACCAATCGCGGGTCCACGGCTCGGCATAGCGGTCGGCATAGACGACCCGCGGTTCGGCATAGTAACGGCGCACCGGCGCCGGCCGCACTTCGCGATAGTCATAGTCGTCGTCATAGCTGCTGTAGCGCGGCTGCGGGTTGCTCAGCGCACCGGCGATCAGAGCGCCGGCCGCAAGGCCGACGACACCGGCCGCAAGCGCGTCGCCATTATGATGACGACCATGGCCATGATGCCAGCGGTTCCAGTCCTTGGCATTGGCGGCAGGCAAGGTGGCGAGGGTGGTCGCGGCGAGAGCGGCGCCCAGGATGGCGGTCTTGAAAATGCGATTCATTTTGGTCTCCTTCGTGCCGGCCCGGATAGTTTTCGGGGATGCGGTCCAGCCTAGGGGACGATTAATAGAAGACCGTGGCTGAACGGGGGCTGAACGGAATTGGCTGATACGATCCAGTTCTTGCGGCAAAACCAAGCGCGTACGCAAGGCGCTCCGCCTCGTCAATCTCCGTCCGGACTGTCTTGAGCCGGCTTAGCCGACCGACAGGTTGACGGCCTTCGGACCCTTGCCGCGCTTGTCCGGCTCGGTGTCGAATGTCACTTTCTGTCCATCCTCCAGACCGGAAAGACCCGAAGCCTGCACGGCCGAAATATGAACGAAGACATCCTTCTGCCCGTCGTCGGGCGTAATGAAGCCGAAGCCTTTGGCATGATTGAAGAATTTGACAGTGCCGGTCTGCGGCATGGGAAGCTCCCTTTGATCCCATAAAGTCCAGTTTCGGGCCGGCAAATGCCCGAAGGGAAATTTGTCCTTTATTTTAGCGCTATCGGCAAGAGAAAGTTTTGGCCAGGGCGGCAACGCTGAAGGCTGGTCAAATAGATTGTTGCACCGAAGGCAATTCGCGCCAGACGATTGCTCCGGCGATCAGCCACGCCATGGACCGGTAGAGCGTCCTTTGCCTGCGGCGACGGCGGACATGAAAAAGGCGCGACCAGAAACGTCGCGCCTTCGAAACTCTGGACGGCTCTGACAGAGCCGGTTCAAACACGCTTGAGTGCTTTTTTGCGCGCCCCTGGCGGGCGCGCGGGCACCGCCGGTTCAGGCCGCGCGGAGGTTGACCGCCTTCGGACCCTTGCCCATGCGGTCGGGTTCAACGTCGAAGGTGACCTTCTGGCCGTCGACGAGGGTACGCAGGCCCGAGGCCTCGATCGCGGAAATGTGGACGAACACATCCTTGGCGCCGCCGTCGGGCGTGATGAAGCCGAAGCCTTTGGTCGCGTTGAAGAATTTAACGGTGCCGGTCTGGGCCATTGGGGAAACTCCTTCACCCGTGTCAGTCTTATGGTTTGCCCGCCGCCTGGCATCGTGGGCAAGTCCCGGTGGTTGCTTCGGCAGTCCTGCATTCGCGCATGGTAAAACCCCCCGCCGAAAACGGGGCCGTCAGAGATTCACAGTATCGGGGAAAGGTCGTCCAAAACGTTCCGCTCTCCGGGTCGCAAATGCCCGAACACAAAATTTATCGCACGGAAACGTGATAGTTGCAAGATAGCGCCGCGGGCCGCGTCCATCGACGCATCCCAACGAAGGCGCTTCGATAAACCTGGGTTCTTAAGAGTTCATCAGCCAGAGCCCGGCCACGCATGGTCCAGCGGTCTGGTCCAGGGCCAAACCAATGCGCGGGCCGGGCATCGCATGGCTCCCGCGCCGCAAACGGGGGTTGCATTTGGCAAGGGAATGGCGAGGATCGACAGGCGCGTTTTGCGCCGGGGACGGGGGTCTCGAGGGAGGCATATTCATGAGATTTCTTGCGACGATCTTCTCGCGCCAGGGTTTTACTATTCTCTTCCTGTCGGGTCTTCTTGCGGCCTGCACCGTCGTCGTCGATGACGGGCCGGGACCACGTCCGCGCCCGCCACGGCCGGAACCGGAATTCTGCACCAGGCAATACGAGCCGGTCTGCGCGCGGCACCGCGGTGACCGCCAGACCTTCGCCAATGCCTGCCTTGCCGAACGGGAAGGCTACCGCATCGTTCGCGACGGCCCTTGCCGCGACGGCGGCGGTGGTGGCGGTGGTGGCGGCGAAGAGCCGACATTCTGCACGCGCGAATACGCCCCGGTCTGCGCCCGCCGCCATGGCGAGCTGCGCACCTTTCCCAACGCCTGCGAGGCCCGTGCCGCCGACTACCGCGTCGTCGAGGACGGCCCCTGCTGATTTTCCTTCTCCCCTGTCGGGTGAGTCCGCCGGAGGCGATACCGTCCCACTGGCACGATAAAAGGCGGCGAATGCCGGGACCCTGCGAAGCAGCGGGGACCGGGCGGGTGGACCGGACCACCCTTGGTCCTTCGCAGGCTCAGGGCGTTCGAAACTCGAAAAGCCAACAATTGGCTTTTCGTCTGCTGCGCGGACCGCTTCTCACCCCCAAGGGAGAAGGCAAGGTCGCGGATCGGAGTGGTTGCCTACGCCGAATACGCCCCGTCGGCCGGGCCGGCATAAAGCTCTGCGCCGTCCTCGTCGCAAATGCGCAGACGGTCGGGGATCTGCGGCATGGCGAGGCTGTGGAACAGCGCGGTGGCGCCCTGCAGGGCGGCGCGCAGGTTCGGCGCGTCCAGCGATACCTTGTCGAGCGTGGCTTCGTCGACGTCGCGCGAGCGGCTCGACGAAGAACGTCAAGCAAGCCTCCGTTGCAGAGTTTTGCGCGAGATCGTCAGTCCGAGATCGTCAGTCCATTGCCGGCAGGTGCGCCAGGCGCGCCCTGCCTGGTCAGCCCTTCGACTTCGGCTTCAGGCTGCTCTCTGCTTGCTTGACCGAGGAACCGAACGGGGAGGCGGCCTTGGCCACCACCTTGTCTTTCTTGGGCTTGCGCGTTTCGCGATTGCTGCGCTGCTGACCCTTGGCCATCTGTCTGCTCCTTCGTACGTGCTGGGTGGGTGCGGTGTCAGACGGCCGGGCTGTCGGGGACAGCCGGGGCGTCCGCCACTTCGAGGTTGTCTTCCGTGGTGACCCGCTCATAGGTCTCCTGCTCGCTGCGGATGCGATATTGCGGCGAGCCATCCTTGACCGGCAATCTGCTCTTGATCTGAAACAGCTCGGCGGTCTTCTGGGCGAGCCCGCTGCGGCTCTTCATGCGCACGGTCTGGCCGATGGCGAAGAGGTGCGAGGGCGTGTCGGTGCGCGGACGCGCATTCTGCTGGAAGCGGATCATGCTGCGTTCTCCTGGTCGCGCCTCAGCGCTGTTTCGAGTTCGAGGTAGTCGATGGCGACAAGCTGGCTGGTGGCCGGGTTCTTCACCGCCCTTGCCGGCAAATGGATGAAGGTGGCGACGCGACGCCAGGCAAGCCGCGACATGCCCTCGATCAGCTCTTCGTCGTGATCGATATCATAGTCGCCGGCCGGCAGTTGCCCTTCCAGCCCGCCAAGCACGAAGGGTGCCGCGAAATGGGCGATGGAACGGGTGGTGCGATCCGGCATTGGCTTGGCTCTGGTTCGTCGATGCTTTCCGGCATCAACCGGGAACTCAACCATCGGCGATTGGAATGAGTTTGGCGGGTCGAGTATCTCCGACGCCGCTATATGCCAAGCTTGACCCAAAAAACGATCTCAGATCAATAATCCGAAATTGTTGGTTATTCAAGCTGATTTCCGCCACGGCTCGACCGATATAAAAAATTTCTCCTATAAATCCCTAATAAATCTGCTATCGTGGGACAATATCAGCCAGTTTCTTATTTAGAGAGCACCGGAATAATTATTCCGGTGCCTAAGACTAATTTTTACGAAAGGGCAAAACATATGAGATTCATGAAAACGCCGGATCGTCCGACCGCAACAATCGAGCCAATCGTCCTCTTCCCCAAGTCAATGTCAGTGCGCCTGACGATAAGAAGCGACGAAGCGGCACGGCGCAAGATTGCCGACACCGACGGCACGCAGCGGCGGGAGCGCCGGCTCGCCGAAAGCAACCGGTTGATTTGACCGGGCTGGGTTGCGTGGGTCTCAACCGCGCCGCACCACCTTGTCCGGACGAAGAGGATATCCGGCCGCACCCTTGAATCTGTCTCTTCCATGCCTTAGGTCCGGCAAGCGGACAAACACGGCAGGTTTCCCATCAACAGAGATCAGAGAAGAGCGGCGGGTGCTGGAGGTGGCGGACAGCCGCCGCTGGGCCTCGACCAATATGTGCAGCAGGCGCTGCAGCTGCATCAGGCCGGGCGCCGGCAGGAGGCCGAGACGCTGTACCGGCAGGTGCTGTCGCGCAAGGCCAACCACCCGGCGGCAGCACATTTCCTGGGCCTGCTGCTGCACCAGACCGGGCGCAGCCCCGAAGGGCTGGAGCTGATCGAGCAGTCGGTGCGTCTGCAGCCGAAGAATCCGAATTTCCTCAACAATCTCGGCACGGTGATGCGCGATCTAGGCCGCATTGCAGCGGCCGCCGATTTCTTCCGCGGCGCGGTCGATCTCAAGCCCGACCAGCTCGCGGCACGCGATAATCTGGGTTCGGCGTTGAAACAGCTCGGCCAGTTGGAGGCTGCGGAGGACATCTATCGCGGCACAATCGGGCGCAATCCCTTCCATGTCCGCGCCCGCATCGGGCTTGCCGAAACGCTGCAGGAAGCCGGGCGTCTGGACGAAGCGCTGGCGACCTTTCGCGAGGCGCTGACGATCCGGCCCAGGGATGCCGACCTGTTGCACGGGCTCGGCGTCGGGCTGATGGAAAAAGGCAAGCTCGATGAGGCGGCCGACCTGTTCCGGCAGGCGTTGGCGATCACGCCAGGCATGGCAAAAGCCTGGCTGATGCTGACGCAGGTCAAGCGCCAGAAGGAGCGCGACGCCGAACTCGCCGGCATGGAGGCCCAGCATGCCAAGGCGCCGGCCGACAGCCTGGCACGCATGCAGCTGTCCTTCGGTCTCGGCAAGGCCAATGACGATTTGAAGGACTACAACAGGGCCTTCGACTATTTCGCTGAAGGCAATGCGATCCGCCGCAAGGGCATCGACTATGATCCGGTCAGGACGCGGGCCGAATTCGAGGCGATGAAGACGGTGTTCAACGCCGGCTTTTTCGAAAAGCACAAGCCAAGTGCAATCTCCGACGACACGCCGATTTTCGTCGTCGGCATGCCGCGCTCCGGCACCACGCTTGTCGAACAGATCATCGCCAGCCATCCACAAGTCTATGGCGCGGGCGAGCTCAGCATGTTGAAAACCGCGGTCGGCAAGCAATTTCCGCTGACCATGCCGGGAGGTTTCCCCTGGGGACTGGTCGATGTATCCGACGCGGAGTTTGCGGAGGCGGGCCAAGCCTATCTCGACATGCTGCATGAGCGCTATCCCAACTTCAGGCATGTCACCGACAAGATGCCCGGCAACTTCCTGCTCATCGGCTTCATCCATATGATGCTGCCGAAAGCCAAGATCATCCATTGCGCGCGCGATGCGGCGGCGACCTGCCTTTCGATCTACAAGGTGCATTTCCGCGGCGACAACCACCGCTACGGCTATGATCTGGGCGAGCTCGCCGATTTCCACAACATCTACACCGACATCATGGCGCATTGGCACGATGTTCTGCCGGGCGTCGTCCATGACGTGCGTTACGAGGATTTCGTGGCCGACCAGGAGGGACAGACGCGGGCGCTGATCGGGCATCTCGGCCTGTCCTGGGACGACAAGGCGCTGTCGTTCCACGAGACCGACCGCCCGGTGCGCACGGCCTCGGCCGCGCAGGTGCGCCAGCCGATGTATCAGGGCTCGGTCGATCTCTGGAAGCGCTATGGCGACAGGTTGAAGCCGCTGCTGGACAAGCTGGCCTGAGCAGCGGCTAAAGCTCGATCAAGGGCTGGAAGCCGCCGAAGATCATGCGCTTCATATCGAAGGGCATGGGCCCCAAATCGGGTGTCAAACGGGGATCGGCCATCACCTTGGCCATTACCGCGTCGCGGCTTTGCCTGGACGAATAGACGGCCCAAGCAAAGACGACGATCTCGTCGTCTTTGCTTGAACGGCACGCGGAAACGAGGTCAACTCACCATACGGCACGTCGTCGGCGATACATTCGACATAGGCGAGCGCTCCGTGTTCCTTCCATATCGGGCCTGCGAGGTTGGCCAGCTTCTTGTAGTCATCGCTATTTGCCTTCGGCACGGCGAGCACGAAACCATCGACATAGGACATCAGGTTCTCCTTGGAGTATCTCACAAAGCTCCTTACCGGCGTCAGCCGGTGAGGAGCTTTGTCAGCGGTGGTCAGTCTTTCTTCGCCGGCGCGTTCATCGCCCATTCGACCCCGAAGGGATCGCGCATGTTGCCCCACTGGTCGCCCCAGAACATCAGCTGCAGCGGCACTGCGACTTCGCAGCCGGCATCGACCGCGCGCTTCCACCAGCCTTCGATCTCGTCGGCGCCGAGATGGAGCTGCATGGTATAGCCCTGGGGCTTGACGGCAGGCATGCCGTTTTCGGGGTAGAAATCGGAAATCATCAGCGTCGAGCCGTTGATGTGGAGATGGATGTGCATGGTGCGGCCCTGCTCATCGGGCGGATAGAAGAACACCTGCTCGGCGCCGAAGGCCTTCTTGTAGAATTCGGCGGCCTTGAAGGCGCCGTCCAGCTGCAGATAGGGGGTCAATCCACCGAGAACTTTCGCGGCCGGCTGAATGGGGGTCTGGTCGGTCATGTCTTGTTCCTCTTTGGGTTTGGTCTGGGCGCTTGGTCTGGCCTTTGCGAACCTCAGGACGAACGAGGCGGCGGCAATCCTACATGTCTGATGCGATTTTTTGGGCCGATGCGATTTTTGGGGTGAAATGAACTTGCGTCGGCGGCGCCCAATCAGAGCGCAATCCTCGGTATGAGCAGGCTAGAAAAGGGGACTGCTTCTCCAACCCGCTGAGACGACAATGATCCTCTATTACCAGACCCATTCGCCCTTTGCGCGCAAGGCGCTCGTCTTCGCCCATGAAGTCGGGCTTGCCGACCGGCTCGAGGTCATTCATCACGAGACCAGCCCGACCTTGCGCAATGCCCGTGTCTACGCCGAAAACCCGCTCGGCAAGGTGCCGGTGCTGCTGCGGCCGGATGCGCCGCCGCTCTTCGACTCCGATGTCATCTGCACCTATCTCGATACGCTGCATGACGGCCGCAAATTGCTGCCGCAGGACGGCGAAGCGCGCTGGCAGGCGTTGCGGCTGCAGGCCGTCGCCCAAGGCCTGGCGCAGACGGGCATAGGCCTGCGCTGGGAGACGGAAAGGCGGCCCGAACAGTTGCGCTATGCAGCGCTTGCCGAAGGCTACCGGGAAAAAATCGAGGCCAGCTATGACTGGATCGAAAGCGCGCTGGACGACGAGACATCGCTCCATGTCGGCCATATAGCGCTTGCCACCACGCTGTCCTGGATGGCGTTCCGCCAGCTGCCGTCCTTTCGCGCGCGGGCGCGGCTGACGCGCTGGTTCGAGGCGTTCGAAAAGCGTCGATCGATGCAGGCGACGCCGCTGTCTGGCGATACGCATGACTGAGCAACGGTCGCGCCGCGGCGGCCTGCATCGATCTTTCCCGACCGCATGGTCAGGGCGCCCTGCAGATCCGCGGGCCGTTTTGCGCGTCGATGAGGATTTCCGGCCAGCCGATATCCTTGCGCAGTTCGATCGGCAGGGCCAGAAGCTCGCGCTCGCTGCGATAGCGGGCGCGGTTCTGTGCGTAACGGGCGGCGACGCGGCCTATGGATGACAAAATGGACATGATGCGTTCTCCTCAGATAAAGCCGGCATCATCGTGTCGGCATCCCAAGGACGCAGCAGGTTCAGCCGATCCGACAGAACGCTGAAAATATTTGCGGGAGATGCGAAAGCATGGACCGCAACACGGTGCGGCCCATGGTGGTAGTTCCTCAGCCCGCTGTTTCAGCCACCGAGCGGAAGAAATCCTCGGGGTCTTCGACTTCGGTCAGCTTCCGCTTGTCGACCAGCCAGAAGCGGTTGCCGACGGCGCGGATGAAGGAGCGGTCATGCGAGGCGAGCACACAGCTCGCCTGGTGCTTGAGCAGTTCCTCCTCCAGCGCTTCCTGGCCGTCGATGTCGAGATGGTTGGTCGGCTCGTCCAGCAGGTAGAAGTTGGGGTGGGTGAGCCTGAGCGCCAGCATCATCAGCCGCGCCTTCTGACCGCCGGACAGCACACCGATCTTTTTCTCCTGCATCTCAATGACCACGCCAGCGCCGGCAAGCAGCGAGCGGGCGCGTTGCTCGCCGACATCGTAGCGGCGCGAGACCAGGGCCAGCGGGGTCTCGTCGCCACTGATGCCGGCCAGCGCCTGGTCGCTGTAACCGAGCACCGTCGATGGCGTCACATTGACGTTCGGCACCGTGTCCGGCTCGGCGATGGCGTTGCGGATCAGATCGACGAAACGCGACTTGCCGACGCCGTTGCGGCCGAGCAGCACAATGCGATCGCCCTGGCAAATGTGGCGCTTGCCGGTCTTGAACAGCAGCATGCCGTCCGGCGTTTCCACCGCGGCGTCGTCCAGCGTAATCAGCACCTTGGCATGGGTGCCGCGGTTGGCCAGTCGGATCGCGCCGGCCGATTTCTCGCGATGCGCCGATACCGCGGCGTCTTCCAGCTTCTCCGCCCGTTCCCTGAGTTGCTTGGTCTTCACCGTCAAAAGGTCGCTGCCGGAATTGATGCCGATGTTGTTGAGCTTGGCGGCCTGCTTGCGCAGCTGCTGCGCCACCTTCATGTCGCGCTCGAACCGGCGCGCCGTCGAAGCGTCCAGGTCGTCGAGCGCTTGCCTGGCCTTGGAATAGGGCAGTGCAAACACCGGCGAGTCCTCCGGGCGCAAGAACAGCGTGCGGTTGGTGACGGCGTCGAGAAAGGCGCGGTCGTGACTGGCGATGACCACCGGCACCTCGCGGGGAGCGCGATTAGCCAGCTTTCCAGCTGGCTGATCTTGGCGAGGTCGAGATGATTGGTCGGCTCATCGAGCAAAAGCACATCCGGATCGGTGACCCAGACGCGGGCGATCAGCGCCAGCCGCTGCCATCCGCCGCTCAGCGCCTGCATCGGCCGTTCGCGCATCGGCTCGGGCACGTCGAGCGAATCCAGCACCACATCGACGCGCCACATCTCGCTGTCGGCCTGCTCGGCCGGCAAGGCATCGGCCACCACCTGATGGAAGGTGCGGCTAAGAAGGGCAGGCGGAACCGACTGCCCGACATGGCCGACACGCAGGCCGCGCGTGCGAGAAATGTCGCCCGAGGTCGGCTCCAGCGCGCCGGTCAGGCATTTGAGCAAGGTCGACTTGCCGCGGCCATTGGCGGCAACGATGCCGAGCCGGTCGCCGGTGCCGATGGTGAGATCGAGGTTGGAAAACAGCGGCGCACTCATGGTGACACCGAGGGATTTGAGGCTGATCAGGGCCATTGTGATTTCTCTGGTCTCGCCGGAGACAACTCCGGATGCACTTTGACGGTGTGCTTGCCGGCCATCAGGCTCAGCTTTGCGCACCACGAAAGGCAGACCAAAAAATCGAAACGGGAAAAAACCCGTAATGTCCCTGGTCAACCCTGCAAGCGAACTCGCAGGGCAGAAATCGGGCCACGCTGATGATGGTGATCGATAGACACGCAGCCCTCCTTTCAAGACAAAACTTTGAGTGTGTGGAGCGATTACACCAAAGGCGGGGGTGGAGGCAAGTGGGCGACGGATGCGGCGGTGGTGGAGCGCTCTTTCCTTCTCCCACAAGTGGAGAAGGAAAGAGGTGCTATTTCCCCGGCCGTCCCGTCTTGCCCGGCCGGCGCTTTTCGCGGCGGGCGTCGCCTGGGTCTTCGTAGGAGCCGATGCCGGCGCGCTGGCGAACGAATGGCTTTGGGGAAACGTCGCGTTCCTTCGCGCCCCCCTCTGCCCTGCCGGGCATCTCCTCCACTCGGGGGGAGATTGGCTGGGGCTTGGCCGGCACTTTCCCTTCGACCGGCTTTTCCGTGCGCCGCACGGTCATCTCGTCGAGCGAATTCTTCTTGAACAGTGGCTTGGTGGCGCCGCCCGGAATGCCGAAGTCGGAGCCGTGCGCTTCCTGCGCCGACTGTTTCTTGAACAGCGAGCGCGACACCGCGCCTGACGGCGTCGGCATGTCGGTACCAGGCCCCATATCGTCGATCGACGGCTTGGCAAATAGCGGCTTCTTCACCGGCACGGCGCCCTCGGCACCCATTTCGTCGAGCGCCGGCTTGCGGAAGAGGTTGGACCGGGCAGCCCTGGCCGCCTCTTCAGCCGCGCGTGCGTCGTCGAACTTGCGGAAACGCTCCTGTTCCTCAGCCGTACGGTGCTTGGCCACGCCCTTGTTGTGCTTGCCCTTCTCGCGGCCGGAGACCGGGCTTTCCATGTCGGCGTATTTGGCCAGCGGGTCTTCCGAGATGGACAGTTCCATCTCGCGCAGCCGCTTGATCTCGTCACGGATGCGGGCGGCCTTCTCGAAGTCGAGATTGGCGGCGGCGTCGCGCATCTGCTTTTCCATGGCGTCGAGATGAGCCTTGAGATTGTTGCCCATCATCGCACCGGCGCCGTCGGTGAACTGCGAGATATCGGCGCGGACATGGTCCTTCTCGTAGACCGAGTCCAGAATGTCGGAGATGCGCGACTTCACCGATTCCGGGGTGATGCCGTTGGCCGCGTTCCATTCCATCTGCTTTTCGCGGCGGCGGTTGGTCTCGGCCATCGCCCGCTCCATCGAGCCGGTGACCTGGTCGGCATAGAGGATGACCTTGCCGTCGACGTTGCGGGCGGCGCGACCGATGGTCTGGATCAGCGACGTCTCGGAGCGCAGGAAGCCCTCCTTGTCGGCGTCGAGGATGGCGACGAAACCGCATTCAGGAATGTCGAGGCCTTCGCGCAGCAGGTTGATGCCGACCAGCACGTCGAAAGCGCCGAGGCGGAGATCGCGCAGAATCTCGATGCGCTCCAGCGTGTCGATGTCGGAGTGCATGTAGCGAACGCGCACGCCTTGCTCATGCAAATATTCGGTCAGGTCTTCGGCCATGCGCTTGGTCAAAACGGTGACCAGCGTGCGGTAGCCGGCGGCCGTGGTGTCGCGGATTTCGCCGACGACATCGTCGACCTGGCTTTTCGCCGGGCGGACTTCGACCGGCGGATCGATCAGGCCGGTCGGGCGGATGACCTGCTCGGCGAACACGCCGCCGGCCTGTTCCATCTCCCAGGCGCCGGGTGTCGCAGAAACCGCGACGGAGAGCGGTCGCATGGCGTCCCATTCCTCGAAGCGCAGCGGACGGTTGTCCATGCAGGAGGGCAGGCGAAAACCATACTCCGCCAGCGTCGCCTTGCGCCGAAAGTCGCCACGATACATGCCGCCGATCTGCGGCACGGTGACGTGGCTTTCGTCGATGAAGACCAGCGCATTGTCCGGGATATATTCGAACAAAGTCGGCGGCGGATCGCCCGGCTGGCGTCCCGTGAGATAGCGCGAATAGTTCTCGATGCCGGCGCAGGAGCCGGTGGCTTCCAGCATCTCAAGATCGAAGCGGCAGCGCTGTTCGAGCCGCTGTGCCTCCAGCAGGCGGCCGGCGCGCTCGAGCTCGACCAGCCGGTGCTTGAGCTCCTCCTTGATCGACTTGATCGCCTGGTTGAGCGTTGGACGCGGCGTCACATAGTGCGAGTTGGCGTAGATCTTGACGCTCTTCAGCTCGCCGGTCTTCTGGCCGGTGAGCGGATCGAACTCGGTGATCGCCTCGATCTCGTCGCCGAACATCGAGATGCGCCAGGCGCGGTCCTCAAGGTGGGCCGGGAAGATTTCGATCGTGTCGCCGCGCACGCGGAACGAGCCGCGCACGAAATTGATGTCCTGGCGCTTGTACTGCTGGGCGACGAGGTCGGCGAGCAGCGCCCGCTGGTCGAGCCGATCGCCGATCTGCATCTGGAAGGTCATCGCCGTGTAGGTCTCGACCGAGCCGATACCGTAGATGCAGGACACCGAGGCGACGATGATGACGTCGTCGCGCTCGAGCAGCGAACGCGTCGCCGAATGGCGCATGCGGTCGATCTGCTCGTTGATCGAGGATTCCTTCTCGATGAAAGTGTCGGTGCGCGGAACGTAGGCTTCCGGTTGGTAGTAGTCGTAATAGGAGACGAAATACTCCACCGCATTGTCTGGGAAGAATTTCTTGAACTCGGAATAGAGCTGCGCGGCCAGCGTTTTGTTGGGCGCCAGGATCAAGGCAGGGCGTTGCGTCTGCTCGATCACCTTGGCCATGGTGAAGGTTTTGCCGGAGCCGGTGACGCCGAGCAGTACCTGGGTGCGGTCATTGTTATCGACGCCCTCGACAAGATCCTTGATGGCGGTCGGCTGGTCGCCGGCCGGCTCGAAATCCGACACCATCTTGATGGCGATGCCGCCTTCGGATTTTTCCGGGCGGGCAGGGCGGTGCGGCGTCCACAGCACGCCGTCCTTGTGCAGCGGGTTGCCGGATTCGATCAGCGCCGACAGCGCCGCGACCGTCGCGGTGACGCTGCCCGAGGCCATCGTCTCGGCGTCTTCCAGCGAGATGTCGAGACCGGCGACCGGGTTGAGGCCGGCGGCGGTGCGCTCGCGCGCCGTTGCCGCGCCACCCATCGAGGTCCCGCGCGAACTGCGGCTGGGCGCAGCGGACCGCTCCGGGATCTTCTTCGCGGACGTTGGTGATTTGCCATCGCCCTTACCGGTGAGACGGCCTTCCTTCTCGGCCTCCTGCTCGATCTGCTCGGCCCAGTCGGCAATCGAGCCGGTCAGCGGCGTGCCGGTGAAGTCGGCCTGCGGCGCCTCGGCGAAGCCGCCTCTGTGCAGAGGCTCCGAGGCATCGAGGAAATCGGTCAGCGGGCTGCGCCGCTTCGGCGGCGAAGCGCCGTTGTCACCCGCCGGAGACGGTGTCTTTTTGTCAGGGAGTTTGGCCATGCCCCAAATATGGGCAGAGTCCGCCAAAATGGAAAGAGTGCAGTGGCGAAGGGCGCTAAGCGGGTCGAAGCTCCTGACACAAGGGTGTCAGGAGCTGTGTTACGCGAAGCCGGGCCACCTGCTCAATTGAACCACAGCGCGAAGGTCAAAAACCCACCGCCACCGAACTGACGCTGGATCTGGTCGAACTCGCCGCTGGTCACGATCTCACCGCTCTCGAGGTAGGGCGCGATGGCCGGGCCGGTAATCGACAGCACGAGGTCGAAAGGCTTCGGTTCTTCGAAGAAACGCTTCATGTTGATGCCCTGGCCGGTGCTGGCCGTGATGCGGAAATGCGGCAGCAGCTTGCGGCCTTCCAAAAGGTCTTCGGCCATGGTCAGAGTGGCGAGCCAGGCCTCGACCTGCTCCTCGCCGACTTCGAGCCCGGTGAGCGGGTTCTCGCCCTTCTGCTGCGGTCCCGGCAACCATTCGCGGTCATTGTCGGTCTCGGCGCGGATCGCCTTCCAGTCCTGGCGCGACAGCCGGATCATTTCGAGCAGATGGCGGCGCGCCGCTTGACGTCGCTCGGGCTCGACCACCGGCCAGTTGACGAGGTGAACCATGGAGATGAAATCCGCGATGCGCCATTCCGATGAGAAGATGCTGCTGCCCATGTCCCCGGCGGGAGGCACGAGAATGTCCTGCAGCGGCAGTTTGGCGCGCGGAAACAGCATGTGGAACGAGCCGTCGAACATGGTCCTGAAATCATGCGCCAGCCAGAAATCGGCCTGCGCCATCAGGAATTCGGCATAGCCCTTCAGCCAGAAACCGTCGGCCCGATCGAAGCGGAATGTGAGCGAGGGAGCGGCGCCGTCCGACGAGATACCGCCGCGCGACAGCGCGGCCATGACCGCCGCGATGCTTTCATCCGGCGTGATACTGCCGTCCTCGTTGAGATCGATGCCGGCATGGGTGAGGTCGACGACCATGCCGATATCGGCTCCCGCGGGCACCGAACCCAGTGTCGCCGCCGACCGTTCCAACCGGTCGCGAAAGGCGACCAGGATGGCGCGGAACTGCTCATAGGTCAGCGGTTCGGGATTGGGATTGTCCGGAACCGGCAGCCGCATCAGCGGCAGCATGAAGGATTGCGGGCTTTCGAACCCGTGGCGGTGCAGGCCGCCGGCCAGGATTTCCAGGGCGGTGAAGAATTCGCCGGCGCCGGCGGCGTAGGCTGACGCCGGATCGCCTTTCGCTGCAGACTCAAGCGTTGTGAGCGCACGGTTGCGCTCAGCCACCGTTTTGGCCTCGAACAGCGCGGTCGCTGCTTCGGGCGCGGCGGCGTGGGCCGAAGATAAAGGCAGCAACAGGAGGAAGGCGGACGCCAGCAGGCCTGCAAAACGTGTCATCTCATTCCTCCACTATGCCATTGCGCAGACATTACACGCATTTGGCGCCGTGTCTGCCGGCGGCAGTGTTCAAGGACTGACGGTCGACACTTCCCGGGCAGACCGTCTACACAAGCTAACCGATTGGGCAAACGATTGGGCGTCGCGTGTCGAACTATCCGCTTTCCTACAAACTGTCATGGCTGCCGCGCTTCCTGAAACCATCTCTCGGCGGCGATGTCAGGGATTTTGCACCGAGGGCGGCGACGACGATCATCGATCCGCCGCCGGGGCGGAAGGTGCGGCTGGCCTTTGTCGGCGATATTTCGGCGGTGGCCAACCGTAGTGCGCCGGAGTGCGATCCGGAAATCGCAAAGCTCTTGGGCTCAGCCGATCTGGTGATCGGCAATTGCGAAAGTCCGGTCGTCGAGCGGCCGAGCGTGGCGTTTGGCACGCGGCTTGGCACTCACCATGCGATGAGCGAGCGGTTTCTTGCCGCGGCGCTTGCCGCCGTAGGCATCGCGCGTGAAAAGCTCGTGCTGTCGCTGGCCAACAACCATGTGCTCGACCAGGGCGTCGCCGGTTTCGACGAGACCGTTGCGGCGTTGAAGCGGCTTGGAATCCGCACCATCGGCACCGCGAAAAAAGGACCGGTCGAGCAGGTCAAGGCCGGGCCGCTGACGATCGGCTTTGCCGCCTTCACACTGTGGCGTAATGGCGACGCCGGGCCATTCACCGAGCTTGTCTCGATGCAAAGCGATCCGGCGGCATGGCCGAGAGGCGCGGCCGACAAGAACACCGATCTCACCTGTGCGGTGCCGCACTGGGACTGGGAGTTCCGGCATTTTCCGCAGCCGCAAACGCAAACGCTGGCGAGGTTGCTGGCCGGTCACGGCGTGGGGCTGATTGCCGGGCACCACGCCCATGTCGTGCAGCCGGTGCAATGGGTCGGCAAGACGCTCGTGGCTTACGGGCTTGGCGACTTCCTCGGCACGGCGCTGGCGCGGCAGCCCTGGCCCGGCCGCATCGCCGGCATTTTCGTCGTCGATGTCAGCGCCGATCTCGGCAAGCGCGGTGCGATCGCCGGCTACCGGATGCATCCCTTCATGCGGTTGCGCGCAGGCGGGCATGAGCGGCTGGTTCCGGTCGAGGCGCTGACTGGCCGGATGAAGGGCAAGGTCGAAGCCAGGCTGAAGGCGATCTTTGGCGACTGACGACTTTCCCGCTATTATAGGCATAAACGGACTTCGCGAGGGGGCGATGGAAGCAGCTGAGTTCATGCCTGATGAAGCGGTGGTCGCCGGCATCAGGAAGAATATCGAGATCTATGAGGCTGGACGGGCTTCGGCCTACCGCCAGGTGCGCTGGCGGGTGCCGGTGTTTCTGGGGCTGCTGCTGGTTTTTGTCGTGCTGGTGGCCTGGCTGTTCAACAAGGTCGCCGACTTGAACGAGCAATGGTTCTCGACGCCGCATGTGTTCCTCTATGTCGGCGGTTTCTTCGCGGCGCTGCTGCTGTACTTCCTGGCGAACAGGCCGGCGACGCGGCTGCAGCAATCGTTCCGTGACACGCTGCTGCCGATCATCTTCGGCTTCATCAGGGATGTGCGCTATCAGCACAGCGTGACGCCGAATTCCTTCGACCGGCTGCCGCGCGCCGTGGTCGGCGCCTTCAACCGGCAGAGCTTCGACGACATCGTGTCAGGCCGCTACGAGGATTTTCCCTTCGAGCTTTACGAGGCGGAGTTGCGCCAAGGGTCGGGCAAAGGCTCGTCGACGGTCTTCAAGGGCGTTGTCGTCGCCTTCGAGACCATTGCGCCGTTCCCCGGCATATTGGTCGCGACGCGCCGCAGCAACGCGGTGGTCGGTTTCTTCCGCGGCATCTTCGCCGGCAAGATGCAGGAACTGTCCAGCGGCGATCCGCTGCTCGACGGCGACTACGAATTTCGCACCGACAATGTCGCCGCCGCGCAGCCGCTGGTGAGCGGCCGGTTGGCGCAGGCGCTGAAATGGCTGCACGAGACATGGCGCGATGATCCGGCGCGGGTGGCACTTAATGGCAGCGATGGTTTCCTGCTCTTGCCGCAGCCGAAGAATTTCTTCGAACTGCCCGCCATTTCCGTGCCACTCGATTACACCAAGCACATCGCGCCGATGATCGCCGATATGGGCGCGATCTTGGCGACCGCGGCGCTGGTGCGCAAGATCGGCGCGACGGATGGCGAGGCCTAAAGCGCCGCGCGTCGAAACGAATTCATGCGACGCGCTTCAGGTCTTGTTTTCATGCATATCGTTGCCCCAAAACGGCGGTCCTGTTTGGGCGCATGCATTAGCCAGGCTGCCGCGCGTCAGCAGGCGAAGCCGTAGTTCTGGCGATAATATTCGACGTCTTCTTGCGCCATCGTCTTGAACATCACGCAGACGGTGAAGCTGCCGACCTGGCGACCGTTTTTGGTGTAGCCCCAGTCGGAAATATCGTCCCGGTTAAATTCGAGTTCCTGGCCGGCCACGACATTGTGCACCGCTTGCGGCTCATTGGCCAATGTTCCTGCAAATCCGGTCGAGGTCTTGTGGAAGGGGATGATCCAGAAATGCTCCGAGGCGTCTCCGTCCCTGACCTCGACTTTCAATTTGTAGCTGGTTGTCCCGGCTGGCGGCGCATCCGACAAGGACAGGTATTCATCGAGGCTGGCGCGCGCCTGCGCAATGGCCGCCGCCATGTCCGGATCGTCCCTGGCGACCCCTACAACCTTGTCGCCCCCTGGCCGGAATCCTGCGCACCGGCCGGAATCGGCGCCAACGCCAGCATCAGGGACAGCATGGTTCGAACTGCATGCTTCATGAAATGGCGCTCCTGCGTGTCGATGCCTGACACCATCATGCATCTATCTGGAGTTTTCAACGGCAGTGCGACAGCGTGGTATGGTCCGGCGGCAGGCCGCTCACAACCCGCTCGGCACCAGCCCTGCCAGCCAGTTCGCGGACCGCTTGGCCATGCCGACCGTTGCCGACGCGACGCGGCCGAGATCTGTCTTGACCACGGCGTAGCCGTTCCTGGTGCGGTAGAGCACGCCTGTTCCGCCATCGACCACTTGCTCGTAGGCGACGGGCCGTACCGCTGCTGCCTCCATGGCCGTCGTCGGGGAGCCGACGGGAACGCTCGGCCGATGGCTCAGTTCCGGCGGCAACGGGGTTTGGACATTCCGGCTGGCCGGCTTCAGTTCCGGGCGGGATGCGGCCGCGGCCAGTTGCGAAGAAGACGCCGACCCCTTGCTGCGGCAGATGCCAGAGACCAGCGGATAGTCGAAGTTCTTCTGGTGCAGCATCTGGCTTTTCATCGCCGCTTCGCAGTCGGCGATAGTCGCCCACTTCGCCGGCGTCTCGCCGATATATTCGCAAAGCTTGGCGTCGCAGTCGCAGCCGACAATGGTCATGGCGACAAGGGCGGTCTTGATCACGGTCTTGTCCTTCGGATTGCCCCCCGGCAGCCAGTCCTTCCATCGCGCGCGAACAAGGCGGGATTTTGGCCGCGATCACGCGATGAGCCGGGGGGATGCGTTTTTCGGGTACGGCTCACTATAGGTGGATTTCGAGACACCCGGTAGCAGATATGGCGGGGGCGTGATGCATTTGCAGGAAGAAGCCTGAATAAATCTTGTCGGCTATGGCCGCGACAACTGTTTCTTGGCCCGGTTTTCTACTACGATACTCACGGGGCGATACAACAATATAGGAGGGGTTTGTCATGGGAAGAATTGTCCGGTCCGCCGAGCCTGTGCCGAAAAGGGATTCAACGCTCGAGGGCCTTCCAGGCGATGCTCCGCTCGGCGTCGACGATGACAAGCAAGAAGATCAAGGATCGAAAGGCGGCGACGGCTATCTCGACCGGGTTGCGAAGTACGTGCCTGCCGAAGTCGTGGCATTTTTCATCTTCGTCAACTCCATCCTGGTCAATGCCACCGAGCAGCCGGTTGCCAAGGCGTTGACCGATGCGGTGGCGGAAGAGACCAAAGGCAATCCGGGGGACATTCCGGGTAAGGTGCAGGCAGCCATCTATAAGATTGAAATGGCCGGTATCAGCGTCTGGACCATTTCATGGATCATGTTGATCGTCGCGCTGGCGATGACGCCGGTGTATCTGAAATCGGTCAGCGATTCAGCGGACGATGCGGAGGCTCCGGGAGCCAACATCGTCATGTCGATGCTCGCCTTCCCATTCTGGGCCTATGCCGTCAACGCGCTGGCCCTCAGGCCATGGCATGACGGTGCGCTGGCCAGCATCATGCTCGCCACCTTCACGCTCATCAGCGGCGCCATACGGCCGGAATATATAAACGCTGGCCTCAATTTGATCCCGGGCATCGGCCCGAAGAACTAGCTTGGCCCGCCGGGCAGGCCGCGGTGCAGGGCGCGGCTTCAGTTGTAGACGCGCTCCAGCCTCGCGCCTGCTTCGAACAGCGCCGGCAGCACGATGTGCAGCTTGCGCACGGCGACGATCAGCCCGGTGCGACGGGTGGCCGGATCGATCGGAACGGTTGGCTGAACAGCGCCCGGGCGCCTTCGGGCGGAGCGAAATCTGCCGCCGAAAGCACGGTGAGCATGATCGCGTCATTGCCACCGATCTCGACGAAGGACACGCCTCTGTCGATCAGGCGCGGGATCATGTCGGTGAATTGCTGATCGCGCCTGGTGATGAAGATGGTTCCGTCAGCGCCGAAATCGCGTTCCAGCAAAGTATCGGCTTCTTCACGCGTCGCTTCGCCGACCGGACCTTGGCCCAAAAGACAGTCGGCGCCGGGATTTCTCCCAGCGCCTCCCTGTCAGATCAGGACACGGTCGCGGCAGCAACTTCCGTGAAGTCGTCGCGCCATGCCGGCCTTGATTTTGACGGTCCTGCCAGTCACCGCCCGAGGGCAGTGCCCGTTCCAGACCACGCCGTTCTCCACCCTTGCGAGCTTCGTTCGGCGCGCCATCGAAGGTTTTCGCCGTCCTTCATGGCAGCATCGGTCCGCCGTTGGCGTTCGCACGCTTTCCGCGGCCCCGTAGGTCTCGGCATCCGTCCCTCGAACAAGCAAGCCTGCTCTCGCTTCGGGCCGTACGGGCCTCAGGAAATCCGCCTTTTCGCTTTGCCTTTCGGCGCGACGATCGGTAGCCGCCTGAGATGGGTTAAACTTACGCCGGGTAAGGGTTTTGGGGAATGGGCGTGAGCCTGTGGATAACGGGATTATCGGGGACGGTTTGCCACAAAGCTCGGAATTTCGACTCCAGCTGCATTAGACAGCCCGCCCGCTTTTTGGCGCCTGATCGGCTGTGCCCCTTGCTCCGCCGGCTGGCGCGGGCTTCAATGCAGGCAAAGCATCGAGCCTATCGGCTCGGTGCGGGGAGGGTGCGTATTGAAAGTCGGGGTGGTGCTCAATCCGATTGCCGGCGGCGGCCGGCTGAAACGGCATTGGCCGGAGGTCGCCGCATCGCTGAAAAAGCATTTCGGCGAATTCGAGCTGCGCGAGACGCAGGCCGAGGGCGACGCCGAAAGGCTGGCGCTCGACCTCGCGGCAAGCGGCTTCGAGCTGGTGATCGCGGCCGGCGGCGACGGCACCGCCAGCGAGGTGGCCGACGGATTGCTGCAGGCATTCGATGAGAGCGGCCGGACAACCGAACTTGCCTTGCTGCCTTGCGGCACCGGCATCGATTTCGCGCGCGGGCTCGGGCTGCCGAAAGAGGTGGATGCGGTGCTGAAGCGGATCGCCGAAGCCAAGGCGCGCAAGGTCGATGCCGGGCGCATCTGCTACATCGACGACCATGGCGCGCTGGCCAGCCGGCACTTCATCAATATCGCCAGCCTCGGCCTGTCCGGCGCCACGGACCGTGCGGTCAATGCCGACAAGCGCAAGGGCAGGATGTCGGCCAAGGCGCTGTTTTTCTGGCGCACCGTGGTCGAGTTCATCCGCTACCGCTTCCAGGATGTCCGGATCACCGTCGACGATGGCACCCCGGTCGAGGCGCGCATGGCGCTGGTGGCGGTCGCCAACGGAAAGTTCTTCGGCGGCGGCATGATGATCGCCCCGGACGCCGAACTCGCCGACGGCCAGTTCGACATCGTCATCCTGTGCGCGGCCGGCAAGCTCAAGCTGATCTGGGACATCCGCCTGCTCTATGGCGGACGGCATCGTAACCATCCCGCCATCACCATCCTGCGCGGCCGGAAAGTGGTGGTCGAACCGATCGGCGATGTCGAGAAGAATAGCGCGCTGGTCGACATAGACGGCGAGTCGCCGGGGCGTATACCCGCGACGTTTGAGATCCTGCCCGGAGCGCTGACGCTGAGATATTGAATCAAGGCGTTGAGGGATTGATTCAGGTGGTTTGAGCGGCGATTCCGGCGAACCGGCCAAGGGCATGAAATCGCAGGACATATTTACCCGGCTTAGCTTTCCAGCTTGGCTGGGAAACCGGGCGCGCGCAGATCCATGTCGACGGCATCCTCGAGCAGTTTGACGATCTGGGTCGACCAGGCGCCGCCGCCATATTCCTGTTTGCCCATCAGGAAAATCTCACTCACAAGCGGCGCCAGTTGGAGTGGCAGTCTGAACTCCCTGCCCATCGCAAGCGCAAAGCCGAGGTCCTTCAGTGCCAGGTCCATGGTGAAGCCAATGTCGTAGGAGCCGTTGAGGATGAGCTGGCTTTCGGTCTCATGGACGAAGCTGTTGCCGGAGGAGGCGACGATGGCGTGGTAGGATTGCGCGAGGTCGAGGCCGCCTTGCTTGGCCAACATCAGCGCCTCGCCGGCGGCGACGAGATGGATGAAGGCCAGCATGTTGGTGATCACCTTGATCACCGCCGCCGAGCCGACCGGACCCATCAGGAACGACTTTGCGCACATCGCTTCGATGGCCGGACGATGGCGCTCGTAAAGCGCAGCATCGCCGCCGACAAGCGCGGTGATCTTTCCGACCGCGGCCAGATGCACGCCGCCGGTGACCGGGCACTCCAGCGTCTCGATGCCTTTGGCCGCGGCGAGGGCGGCTAGGCGCAGGATCTCGTCGCGGCCGTTGGTCGACATCTCGATCCAGGAGCCGCCCCTGGGCAGACCCTCGAGCAGGCCGCCGGCATTCGCCAGCACCGCTTCGCTGACCTTGGGCGAGGGCAGGCAAGTAATGGCATTGCCGGCCTGTGCCGCCGCTTCGGCCGGGCTGGTCGCGGCCGTGGCGCCGAGCGCCACGAGGCGCTCGACGGCGGCGGGGTCGCGGTCGAAGACGATGACGACAAAACCGTTGCGCAACAGGCTGGCGGCAAGGTTGCCGCCGAGATGGCCAAGGCCGATGAAGGCGTAGCGTTCGCTCACGGCATCAGCGGCGTTTGCATCATCTGCAAATGCAGGTCCTTGCCGGTGTAGGGATGCGCGTCGCAGACCGCTTCGTCCAGCTCGACGCCGAGGCCCGGCTCCTTCGATGGAATGACATTGCCGTCCTGCCATTCGATCTTCTTCTTGAGCAGTGTCGCGTGGAAGCCGTCCCACTGCTTCAGCGATTCCAGGATGAGGAAATTGGGCAGCGTCACCGCCAGCTGGATGTTGGCGGCGCCAACGATCGGCCCACAATAGCAGTGCGGCGCGATCTGGATGTGGTAGGCCTCGGCCATGGCGGCGATCTTCTTGGTTTCGAGAATGCCGCCTGAGCGGCCAAGGTCCGGTTGCAGGATGGTGGCGGCGCGGTTCTCGATCACGCGAGCGAATTCGAACTTCGTGGTCAACCGCTCGCCGGTGGCGATCGGGATCGAGGTGCCGCGGGCGACATGCGCCATCACTTCGGGCATGTCCGGCGGGACCGGCTCTTCGAACCACAAGGGATCGTAGGGCTCGATGGCTCGTGCCATGCGCAGCGCACCCGACGCGGTGAACTGGCCATGCGTGCCGAACAGAATATCGGCGCGGGTGCCGACCGCTTCGCGGATCGCCTTGACCATGCGGGTGGAGACATCGATGTCGATCAGGCGCGGCTGGTGGCCGTCGAAGGCGGTATAAGGTCCGGCCGGGTCGAGCTTGACGGCGTTGAACCCCTGCTCGACATATTCGAGCGCGCAGGCGGCCGCCAATTCGGGGTCATTGTAGACGTTCCTGCCGTCCGGCGCGTCTTCCGAATGGACGCTGCCGGTGTGCGGATAGAGATAGGTGTAGGAGCGCAGCGTCTCATGCACCTGGCCGCCGAGCAATTTGTAGACCGGCTTGTTGGCTTCCTTGCCGACAATGTCCCAGCAGGCCATTTCCAGCGCCGAGAAACAGCCCATGCCGGTAACGTCGGGGCGCTGGGTAAATCCTGAGGAATAGGCGCGGCGGAAGAAGGTCTCGATGTCATGCGGATCGTGGCCGATCAGGTAACGCTCGGCCATGTCCTCGACCAGCTTGGCCGTTATGTGAGCCGAGAAGGTGGCGTTGTAGGCCTCGCCGTAACCGACCACGCCGCCATCGGTGGTCAGCTTGACGAAGATGAAATACTTGCCGCCGATGCCGGGCGGCGGGTTGCCGACTACCCAGGTCTTGACGTCGGTGATCTTCATTTTTGGTCCTCCAGAACCAGTTCGGCGCCCTTCCATCCGGTCATGACCGAGGCGGCGTTGGTGTTGCCGGTGATGTTGGCGGGAAAGATCGAGGCGTCGATGACACGCAGACCTTCGAGCCCGTGCACTTTCAGGCGCGGGTCGACGACGGCGGCCCCGGCGTCCGGCCCCATGCGGCAGGTCGAGACCGGGTGATAGACGGTGCCTGAGCGCTTCCTGAAATCCTGGATCAGGTCGGCATCCGATTGGATCGATGGGCCCGGCAAAACCTCCTCAGTGATGATCTCGGCCATGGCGGGCATCGAGGCTATCTTGCGCACGAATTTCACCGCCGCCAGCATCTCGTCGACATCGGCGTTGGTGGAATAGGCGTTGGCTACGATCCTGGGATAGTCCAGCGGATTGCTGGAGCGGATCATGATCTCGCCGCGGCTGGACGGGCGGCAGTTGGAGAGGCCGATGGAAAAGCCCGGCCACGGATCCGGCGTCAGGATCGGCCGCTCGCCGCTCTTCGGAATGACGGTCGAGAAAGCCTGGAAATAAAGCTGCATGTTGGGGCGCGAAAACGCCGGGTCGGTTCGGAAGAAGCCGCCGCCATGGTTCATCGACAGCGACAGCGGGCCGGAGCGGGTGAGGATGTACTGCATGCCGACCAGCAGCTTGCCCCACCAGGGCCGCAGGATTTGGTTGAGCGTCGGCACGTTTCCCTTGAAGGTATAGTTGATGCCGACATGGTCCTGCAGATGCGCGCCGACATTTTCGTTGGCGTGGACGACCGGGATGCCAAGCCCCTTGAGCAGTGACGAGGGGCCGACGCCGGACAGTTGCAAGAGCTGCGGCGAGTTGATCGAGCCGGCGGACAGGATGACTTCGCGGCCAGCCCGCGCCGTCTTGGTCTCGCCGTTCTGCAGATATTCGATGCCGACGGCTCGCTTGCCCTCGAACAGGATCCTGCTCGCCAGCGCATTCGTCTCGACGCGGACGTTTTTGCGCTTCATCGCGGGGCGCAGGAAGGCGCGCACGGCCGACATGCGGCGGCCGTTTTTGGTGGAGATCTGGTAGGTGCCGACGCCTTCCTGGGCGGCACCGTTGAAGTCGGGGTTGAGCGGCAGCCCGGCTTGCTGGCCGGCGGCGAGGTAGCGCCTGGTCAGCGGATGGACGGCGTTCGTCGTGTCGGTGATATGCAGCGGCCCGCCGGTGCCGCGCCATCTATCGGCGCCGGCCTCATTGTCCTCAAGCGCCTTGAAGCCCGGCAACAGATCGTCATAACCCCAACCGGGATTGCCGGCATCGCGCCAGTCATCAAAATCCTCGCGCGCGCCTCGGATCCAGACCATGGCGTTGATCGAGCTTGAGCCGCCAAGCAGCTTGCCGCGCGGCCAATGGTCGACATTGCCGGCAAGGCCGGGGTCCGGCTCGGGCTTGTAGTTCCAGTTGACCGCGGGGTCGAAGAAAGTCTTGCCGTAGCCAAGCGGCATCTGGACATAGAAGCGGCGGTCGCTGCCGCCGGCTTCCAGCACCAGCACGGAGTAACGGCCGGAAGCCGACAGCCTGTCGGCGAGAACCGAGCCGGCTGAGCCGGAGCCGACGATGATGAAGTCATAGGTCTGCATGATTGGTGTTGGCGGCTCCGCAAAACTGGCTGCAGCCTATCCGCGGCAGGCTTCCGAAGTCGCGGTGCCTTCCGGCATGCGTTGTGAAAAATGCGACCGTGAGACGCCTGGCCGGAAAAGCTGCCATGGAACCGACATTGCGCCGGGAGCCTCGCCCGTCGCGTTGACCTCTTGGGTCCATGACGCTAGGGGATCGAGGGCAATCGTTTCAGGGGATCCGGCAGATGGTGCATTACGCGGACGGACGGCCGATCGGCGATCTGACCTTGCGTACGCTCGCCATGCCGGCCGATGCAAATGCGGCCGGCGACATCTTTGGCGGTTGGGTGATGGCGCAGATGGATCTTGCCTGCGGCATCCGTGCGGCCGAGCGGGCCAAGGGTCGCGTGGTGACGGCGGCTGTCAAGGAAATGTCCTTCGCCAAGGCGATGAAGATCGGCGACACGCTGTGCATCTACACCCATGTCGAGCGCGTCGGCCGCACCTCCATGACGCTCAAGGTCGAGGCCTGGGCGCAACGCTACCTCTCCGACCTGATGGAGAAGGTCACCCACGCCGATTTCGTCATGGTGGCGCTGGATAGCGACGGCAAGCCGAAGCCGATTCCAACCGAAAGTTGACATCGTCGATTCTGCCAAGCTTGCGCTTATGTAACATCCCCCGCGCGGGCGATGCGCTGCGCGACATCCAATGGTTGCCTTCACATCCGATTCTGCGGGCGGCCGAGGGAAGACAATGCGTCAACACATGCTGAACGGCTGGCTCGTGGCGGCCCTCGTCGCGGTGATCTGCCTGCTTGGCACGACCGCTTATACCGAGATCAGGAAAGAGCTTCCAGGCGTTGCCTGCACGCACGACCGGACCGTTGGCAACGAGCGGACTGCCCAGCGGTCTGCAAGGGTAGAGACGTGCGGCGCAGTGTGTTGCAGCAACCCTGCGTCAAAGGCCTGAGGGCCCGTCAGCGGAAGACCTCGTCAGCCTCAAAATGATGATGCGCCGGCGAACGAAACGCTGCAGCTATGTCGCGATGGCGTGACCAACGATGCAAGGGCGGATCCAGTTAAACCCGGGTACGCGTCGTCGACGGCAAAATCCGTAAACTATTGCTGGGCAACGGTTTTCAGGCGTGCACGCCATCGAATCTTTCACGCGCCGCCTGGACCCGCGAGGTGTTCTTCCGCGCCCATTCGCCGAGCGCGCCGACCGGCACCAGCAGCTCATGGCCGAGCTCCGTCAGCTCATAGTCGACGCGTGGCGGGATGGTCGGGAACACGGTTCGGGTGACGAAGCCGTCGCGCTCAAGACCGCGCAAGGTGGTGGTCAGCATCTTCTGCGAAATGCCGCCGACAGCGGCGCGCAACTCATTGAAACGCAGCGGTCCGCCGCCCAGCTTGCCGACGACCAGAACGGTCCATTTGTCGCCGACGCGCTGCAGGATTTCCGAGACGGCGCGGCAGTCTTCGGTGTTGTGCGGGTGCCTCAGTAACATAACGGTGCCTCCTTGCGCTGCCATTTGTCAGTATCTCATATAGCGCCGGTATCCAAACGATACCAGCTTTTGCATATATGGAGAGCCCCATGTCCAAGCCCAAAATCGCCATCGTCGTCGGTTCGACACGCGCCGCGCGTTTCGCCGATGTGCCCGCCCAGTGGATCGCCAAGATCGCGAAATCTCATGCCGACATCGACGTCGAGACCGTCGACCTGCGCGACTGGCCGCTGCCCTTCTTCGACGAGGTCGCCTCGTCCGCCTGGGCGCCGTCGCAGAACGAAGTTGCCCAGCGCTGGCAAAAGAAGGTCGCCGAATTCGACGGCTTCATCTTCACCGCCGCCGAATACAATCATGGCCCGACGGCCGTGCTGAAGAACGCCATCGATTACGCCGCCAATGAATGGAACAAGAAGCCGGCCGGTTTCGTCGGCTATGGCAGCGTCGGCGGCTCGCGCGCTGTCGAACATTTGCGTCTTGCCGCGGTCGAATTGCAGATGGCGCCGGTCAAATCCGCCGTTCACATTGCCTGGAGCGATTTCCTGGCGGTGCGCCAGGGCGAGAAGAAGCTCGAGGAGATCGAGCATCTGAACCAGGCTGCCACGGCGCTGGTCAACGACGTTGCCTGGTGGGCCCGCGTGCTCAAGGCAGCGCGTCAGGCCGACGCGATTGCCGGCGAAGCCCAGGCGGCCTGAGCCTTATCCTCCCAAGGATCGATGATTTTTCCAAAGGGCGGCGTTTGCGCCGCCCTTTTTCGTTCGCGTGAAGAGGCGCTCTCGGCTCCCTTGGCCGGATGGTGGAGTCGGACCGGCAAACTCGCGCTGATGCCTTGACGATCCCGCGCGAAGGATCGCCGCCTGTCACAGCCAACCGCCGGAAAACCCGGCCCGGCGCAGTCCTGTGGTGATGGCCGGCACGCGGCGCATCAATCGCCACAGGAAGTCGGACCGGTAGTTCTCGATCATCAGGGCGATCGGCCCCTGGTTGATGCCGACATGGTCCGGCGATACCCAACCGCAGGCGCGGCCGTCGTCGGCAGCGATCGTCGGGTTGAAGCTCGCGGTGAAGCCGTAAGGGTTGCCGTCGCGCAGGTCCATCTCGTGGAAATGGCGCAGCGCCGGCAGCACGATTTCCGGCGCAAAAGGCAAGGAGGCGATTGCCGCCCATGGCGACAGCGTGCCGTCATCGGGGCCAAACGGTGCGCCGCGGGCGAGATAACCGAAGAAGCGGCGTCCATCGGCTCGCCGCGCGATCGGACCTGGGCCGTCGCTGGCGGTGACGCCCCAGCAATTCTCGCCATAGCCCGCGAACCCCCTCGGATTGCGGATTGCGTAATCGCGCTGCAGATACGTCGCCTGGCGGCTGTTTTCGAAATAGTCCCGGTCGTGATCGCGCATGAAGGCATCGCCGATGTCGCGAAAATCGATCCAGATATGCGAGAACTGGTGGATGAAAAGCGGGCCGGCATAGACCATCTCGCGGCCGTAGATGGTCTTCCATTTGTAAGTGGACAGCCAGGCCGCGTAGCTCTCGGGCGGCAGCGAGTGGGTCGGCGAACCGAGACCCAGGACGTACAGGATCAGCGCCTCGTCAAATCCTTCCCAGCGGTAGCGGAGAAAGCCTTTTCCAGGCCGCCAGCCATGGGTGACGGTGGCGCCGCCGTTCTGCGCCCAGCGCCAGTCGGCACGGCGGTAGAGCGCATCGGCAAGCTGGCGGATTTCCAGTTCGAGCTCATCGTCCTCGTCGAAATAAGCGCCGGCGGCCAGAACACCGGCAAGCAAAAGGGCGGTATCGATCGTGGACAGTTCGCAATTCCAGACGCGGCGGCCGGTCTTCATGTCGAGGAAATGATAGTAGAAACCCCTGTAGCCGGTGGCATCGGGCTCCGGCCCGTGCGGGGCGTTCCAGAAGAAGCGAAGCGTCGCGAGCGTCCGCTCGATTGCGGCATCGCGCGTCATGAAACCGCGCTCGACACCGACGGGATAGGACGACAAAGCGAGCCCGACGGCGGCTATGCTGGCAGGCGACGCCTGCGTGTTGCGGTCGGCGACCAGGCCGTTGGCAGGGTTGGCCTCGTTGAGAAAATACTCGAAGGACAGGCGCTGGATATCTTGGAGAAGCTCGTCGTTTAGCGCGTGTTCGTTCGATGCATCCATGACAATCGATATAGAGGCTTTGGCTGCTTTTGCCATTCTTCCAGCGGATCAATCATGGGTGAGGGCAGGCTGGGGCCGATAGCGAAAGGCGCTGCCGACGCACCGAATTCAAATCGAGGGGCTGCGAAGATCGGTTGGACCGCCATATGCACGGCCCTGCCATCTGGCCTGGCCGTCCTCCCCTGATATATCCGGCTGCGATCCATCACATGAGCATGCCCCGTGAAGTTACCCAGCCCGTCAGGCGTCGTTTCCCCCATGACCCCGGTGCTGGTCTGTGCACTTGCGATCTTCCTTCTGTCCGCCATGGATGCGGCAATGAAGATCCTGGTCATCGCCGTCGGTGTCTACAACACGGTGCTGTGGCGAAGCATGCTTGCGAGCGTGGTCGCGGGCACGGCCTGGGCGGCGGGGCCGCGTTCCCTTCCCACGCCTTCCGTGCTGCGGCTACACGCGCTGCGCGCCGTGGTCGTGGGCATCGTTCTGCTGTCGTTCTTCTGGGGCCTTGCCAGATTGCCGCTAGCGGATGGGATCGGGCTTAGTTTCGTCGCGCCGCTGTTCGCTCTCCTGCTGGCGGCGCTGCTTTTGGGCGAACGCATACAGCGCCAGGCGATCTGGGCGTCGCTGGCGGGCATCGCCGGCGTCGTCATCATCATGGCCGGACAGTTCGGGCAAGGGAACTATACCGGGGATGCCCTGCTTGGCACGGTGGCGGTGCTCGCATCGACGGTGTTCTACGCCTACAATCTGATCCTCTCGCGGCGGCAGGCGCTGGTGGCCAAACCAGTCGAGATCATGCTGTTCCAGAACCTGTGCGTTGTCGCCGTCCTTCTCCCCGCCGCTCCCTGGCTCGCGGTTGCCCTGCCGGGCAATCTCTGGCTTCCACTGGCCGGAGTGACGGCGCTGTCGCTCTCCGGCCAGTTCCTGATGAGCTGGTCCTACGCGCGGGCCGAAGCGCAATATCTAATCCCAACGGAGTATTCTGCCTTCATCTGGGCGATCGTGTTTGGCTGGCTGTTCTTCGACGAGGCGGCGACCTGGACCACGCTGGCTGGAGCGGCCCTGATCGTGGCCAGTTGCCTGATCGCCTCGCGCTCCAATCCGAAGCTTGCCGAACCGATCGAAGCCGCGGTCTGAGGGCGCTATTCGCTTTGACGGCAGAGTGTCAACGCACCACTTCGCGATGGCCGCTGGGCAGCCGGGTGGCGATCAGCTTGTCGATACGGCGGCCATCGAGGTCGACGACCTCGAAACGCCAGCCTTGCGCGTCGACGCATTCGCCGGTCGCCGGCAGATGGTGCATGTGCGACAGCACATAACCGGCGACGGTCTCGTAGTCGCGGTTTTCCGGCAGGTCGATACCGAGAACGTCAGCCATCTCGTCGGCTTGCATGTATCCCGCGAGCAGCCATGAGCCGTCCTCGCGCTTGACGGCGTTTTCCTCGTCGCCGGCATCAAGGTCGGCGCGGAAGACGCCGGTGATGGCCTCGAGAATGTCGGCAGGCGTGACGATCCCTTCGAAATGGCCGTATTCGTCATGCACCAGCGCCATCGGCACGTCGGATTCCTTCAGCTTCTGCAGCACATCCAGCGCGTCGGCCTGATCGTAGACGATGGGGGCGGCGCGCACATGCTTGCGCGGATCGAGTGCGCGGCCGGCGAGCAGGGCGGCCAGCACGTCGCGCGTCTGAACAACGCCAACCATGACGTCGACGCCGCCATCGCCGGCCGGCAGGCGCGAATGCTGGGTCTCCATCAAGAGCTTGCGGATGGCACCCTCATCGGACTGCAAATTGATCCAGTCGACCTCGGTGCGCGGCGTCATCACGGCGCGCACGGCGCGATCGCCGAGCCGCATGACGCCGGCGATCATGCGCCGCTCGTCGGATTCGATGGTGCCGTGGTGCTCGGCCTCGGCGACCAGCATCTTGATCTCTTCGTCGGTGACCTTCTCCTCGCTCTCGCCGCGCTGGCCAAGCAGCCACAATATGGCGCGGCCGGAAATGTCGAGCAGGAACACCAGCGGCGCCGAGACGGTGGCGAGGATGGTCATCGCAGGCGCTGCGCGGGCCGCAACACGCTCGGGATCGCGCAGCGCGATCTGCTTGGGCACCAGCTCGCCCACGATCAGCGAGAAATAGGTGATGATCGCAACGACAATGCCGACGCCGAGCGGATCGGCGATGTTTTCGCGCATGCCGGTCGAGGCCAGGTACACCGACAGCCTGTCGCCCAGCGTGGCGCCGGAGAAGGCGCCCGACAGCACGCCGACCAGAGTGATGCCGATCTGCACTGACGACAGGAATTTGCCGGGATTGGAGCCGAGCGTCAGCGCACGCCCGGCGCCATTGACGCCGCGGTCGATCATCGCCTTGAGCCGCGCCGGGCGCGACGACACGATGGCGAGCTCGGACATCGACAGAAGGCCGTTCACACAGATGAGGACGACCACGGTGGCGATTTCGACGTATAGCATCAGGGCTCAATAGCATTGCGGCGGGCCGCAGGAAAATAGTCCGCGATGATTTTTGGAAAATGACAGTGGTTCAGGGGAATTGCCTGAGCACCCCGACAACAGCCTTGCCGTCGGTGAAATAGGGATCGCCGCCGCCGTTGCGTCCGGTCCTGGTGGCGCCGATGCCCGGGATGTCGCTCACCGAGATCACCATGCCGGCCGCCGACAGGTCGTGGATCACGAGATCGCGCTCGGCGTCGATGTCAGGGGCGATATGGTGGGTGATGGCGCCGGTATCGTGGCTGAGACCAACGCCGCGGTCGAAGCTGGCCGAGCCCATCCAGAGCGTTCGGCCGTCGTCGCCGGTCGCATCGCTGCGCCAGAAGCGGACATGATGGCGCCGGTCGGCGCTGCCGCCGACCGGCTTTTCGAAGGCGAGATCCTGGGCGCGGCCTTCGAACAGCAGCCGGCTGACCGGGGCGTCAGGATAGGGATGGTCGAACAGCACGCTCTCACCGATTTCGATCGCGGTCTTTAGCGTCACGCCATCGGCCGTATCCCATCCGGCCATGGCGAAGGCATGGACCATCTCTTTTTCGGTACCGACAAGGCCGATATTGATCGGGTCGCCCGGAATGCCTTGCGGCGTGTGTGTCACCATCTCGAAAGTCTGCGTGCGAAAGCCGCGGTCGCGAACCGTCCAGAATTCCGGCGCGGCGACATAGGCGAGGGCCAGCCAGACCGCCAGAAGAGCGGCGAGCCAGGTCAATGCGCGTCGTTGCAGGCTTCGTCGGCTCATGAAAGCGGCTCGATCCGTGCGGTATCTGTGCCTGACGGACCCTGGAAATCAATGGCCAGCGGCGAGCAGCCGTTCTATCGTCGGCCATCGTTTTTGCGGGGGGTGAGCAGGAATGGATAAGAAGCCGGTGGGTCGCAGCTCGATGGCATTGACCGCGGACCTTGTCGCAAGGGTCGAGCGTGTCGAACCGGATGCGGGTCCCGAGCCCGGAACAACCGAGCATACGGACGCGGAGTTCGATAGTCTTGTCGAGCAACTTCTGTCGGAGCATCGGCCTGAAGCGCTATGGGTCTTTGCCTACGGGTCGCTGATCTGGAACCCCGAATTCGCCCATGTCGAGCAGCGCCCGGCCACGGCGCCAGGATGGCACCGCTCGTTCTGCCTGACGCTGACCCGTTGGCGCGGAACCCGTGATTTGCCGGCGCTGATGCTGGCGCTCGATCGAGGCGGCAGCTGCAACGGCATCGTCTATCGGCTGCCCGCGGAAGACCATGTCGGGCAACTTGGCCAGTTGATGCGCCGCGAGATCGATGCCAACCCGCCGACTAACGTGCCATGCTGGATCAAGGTCAAGACCAAGGATGGGCCGTTGCGGGCCTTGGCTTTCGTCGCCGCGCCAGACGGCAGGGCCTATGCGGGCCGGCTGCCATTGGAGCAGGTTGCCGACACGCTGGCGCGGGCTGCCGGGCATTGGGGCTCGTCGGCTCAATACCTGTTCCGAACCGTCAGCAAGTTGGAAGAGAGCGGTATCCGCGACAGGAACCTTTGGCGCATTCAGGATCTGGTAGCCGAGCAAATCATCGCTTCCACCGGGAACGCCAATCCCGACTGATTTCTGAACGGTGAAACGCCTTAGCGGCAGGCGCGGTAGCCGCTTTTGCGGTTCTTGATGTCGAAATGGAAATGGTTGCGGTGATCGTAATTGTAGCCGGGACCGAGCACGGTGGTGAAATACTGGCAGCCGTCGGCGCGCACATTGTTGAGGAAGCCGCGGGTGCGGAAGGCAAACAGGCCGGGCTTGCGCACATCGATGTCGTCGCCGTTGTTGAGCTCGATGCTCATGACGTCGAGGGCGTTGCCCTTGCCGTGCTCGGACAGGACACCTTCGCCGGCGATGTTGCGGCAGGAATAGCTCGAGCCCTGGTGGATGGTCTTGACGCCCGAGAAATAGCGCCAGCGGGCGGAAGGAACCAGTTCGTTGCTGGTCCAGGCGGCGAAACTTGCGGCCATGTCGCAGGTCAATGTCGCGGCGGGCTTCATCTGGATGCCGCCGATGGCGGAGACCTTGACCGGCCAGTCTATGCCGCACTGTCCCTCATGGATCGGCTGGACATCGGTGTAGACGACGCGAAGGCGCTTCAGCTCGCCACGGCAATCGGTTTCGCTGGCCGGCATCTGCTGCGGCTCCGACATCGGCTCGTCCATGCGCGGATAGGCGGCAGTCATATAGGGATTGGACGGGACGAGCTTCTGCATGCCTTCATATTGCGGCACGGCCGCGGTCTGCGAGCCGACATCGACGGCCGGCTGCAGCGACAGCACGCTGCCAGTGTTGCAAGCCGAAACGGCGGCCAGCGCAAGACCGGTGGCCAGTATCGCTGCGCTTTTTGCCTTCGCGGCGGCGCGAAATATTGCGGCCATGGGCGGAATCCTGTCCTTGATCGATGGGATTTTAACGATCAAGGGTAAAGGAAAACTCAGCGTTCCCGTTCATGCCTGCGGCCGAAATGCGGCAGCCAGACCATCACCGGCATGACGATCACTGGAGGGCCATTACTGGCAGAAAGTGCCACCATTCCGGCGCGGTTCGAGATCGAGATGGAAATGCAGGGAATGGTCCGGGTCCGCGCCCGGCCCAAGCACGGTCTTGAACGGTCCGCAGGCGGCCTTGCGCACCGCATTGAGGAATTTGCCGTCCTTCTCGGGCGGCGTTGGACCGACTTCGACCTTTCTGCCATCCGACAACGTGAAGCTGGCAATATCGAGCGCATTGCCGAAGGCATGTTCCGACAGATGGCGCGTGCCGTTGCGCGGCCGGCAGACAAAGGCCGATGCCTGGTTGATCGATTTCAGGTCGGCGCCGAACTCGGCTTTCGCCGCAGGCTGGATGATTTCGGCGGCAAAGCGGGCTGCCGCCTCGGCCATCGGGCAGTTGAGTTCGGTCGTGGGTCCGATGGCGATGGATTTTCCGAGCGACTTCAGCACCAGGGGATAGGGGATCGAGCAGCCGATGTCGGGATTGCTTTCCGCCTTATGCTCCTCGAATTCGACACCAAGGGCCGTCAGCCGCTCGCGACAGGCGACTTCCGCCGCCGGCATTTTTGCATCGGGCACTTCGGCCGAGCGCGCATCGGGCAGCATCTTCTTGTCGCCGGCATCGGGTTTTTCAGGTGGTTGCGGAGCAACGGCCGGCGGCTGAGCTTCAGGTTCCGAAGTGTCTGGCTTTTGTGTCGGAATCGGCGCCGCGGCCGGCGGCTCGGGCTCGCTTTGCCTATCGGTCGACGGCTTCGGGGCTGACGGTCCGGGCCGCGCCTGCTTTTTAAAACGGGACTTTTCTTCGTTGAATCGATCGTCATTGGACCGGTTGGGCGCGCCAAGGGGGTTCGGACCTTCGGCCTTTTGCTTTTCGATCGGTGCCGCGCCGGTCTTCGGCGCCTCTGAAGGACGCGCCTCGGGCAGCGGGACAACGCGCGAGGGCTGCACCGGAACATCGGCGGGCGAGGGCTTTTTATCCGGGGTCTTTTGTTCCACCTGCTTTGGCGTGATGTGCCGCTTTGGACTGGGCTTCTGGCGGTGTTTGCTGCGCGGCTTAGGATGCGAGTCGACCCGCGGTGAAAACAGCTGCTCCAACCGCTGTGACAGCGGCGTGTAATGCTTTTTGCGCTGTTTGGCGTCGGCTTGCGTCAGCAGGGGCGTCAGCAGCAGAGCCGTGACGACCATGACCAGTGCAACCCTGGATGTTCGGGAAAGTACAAGCGACCCCATCGTCCTCAACGGCGCGAACGCCCGGAGGTTGCCTGCGGCCCATCACGAACGGTAACGACGTCGTTACGCGCCAATCGCTTCCAGCCCTTCTTCCAGCCAGTCGGCCAAAAGCGGCATGCCGAGCAGGTATTTCGCCGTGCGCTTGTTGGCGCGGTCGCGCGCGGCGGCAACCGCATCGGACCATTCCGCTGCGTCATAGTCGCCGCGGCCGACCCAGGCCAGCGCGATCAACTCGGCCGCTTCGTCGACGTTGAGGTCGTTGATCAGCTCGCGCAGCTCTTCCTCGGTGAGGTCTTCCGCGCTTTCCTCCGCCAGACCGTCATGGTGGTGATTGGCATGTGATTCACCATCGAGCTCGACCTCATGCTCGGCACCGTCGGCATAGTCTTCGTTGACGGCAGCACTCAGTCCCTTTGCCTTGAGAATGAACAGGCGCACGGTGTCCGGGCCGATCGATAGCTCCCATTCCCGCTCACGGCGCTGTTGCACTCTCGGGCACCCCCGCTGATCATTTCCCGAATGATAGCGGATTTGCAGCGCGCGTCACGTCATGTTCTGATCCCTGGCTCCCGCCTTTGACCGAATTCAGGTTAGGCACGGCCGCACAAATAGTTTCGGCGGCTGCGGGTTTCCGGGATGAAAAGTCTGCATCCCGGCGTTAGCTTTTCATTATCGTCATTTTCCCTCAAGATCGTCATTATCCCTCAAGGAGGCTTCGATGCATAAAAGAGTGTTGATCCAGGCGGCTGCGGCGCTTGTGGCGCTGCAGTTCTTTGCGGTTCCGGTGTTTGCGGCCGGCGGCGGTGGCGGTGGTACCGAGACCACCACCCAGTGCAAGAAGGGGCAGGTCTGGGACAAGAAAAAGCAGAAATGCGTCGCGCCGAAGTACGGCATGCTGGACGACGATAACATCTATGATGCTGGTCACGACCTGGCCATGGCCGGGCGTTATGACGAGGCGATCGCCGTGCTCAGCCTTGCCGCCAACAAGCAGGATCCACGCATCCTCAACTATCTCGGCTATTCGCATCGCCATTCCGGCCGTGTCACCGTCGGCCTCGGCTATTACGAGGAAGCGCTCCGCATCAACCCGGATTACACGCTGGTGCGCGAATATCTCGGCGAGGCCCATCTGCAGATCGGCGATCTGGCCGGCGCCCAGGCGCAGCTGGCCGAGATCGAGAAGCGGACGGGCAAAGATTCGCGCGAATACGGCATGCTGGCCGAACAGATCTACCATTTCATGAGAAGCTGACCCCACCCCAACGGCTTCTCTGGGCCGGCTGCGAGCAATCGCAGCCGGTTTTTGTTGTCGCAACTGCAACACGCTGCACACGCCGTGACGGCAATTGCGCAAGTCGGCTCATGATTTTTCAAAAAGCCTGCTTTTTCAGCGTGAAAAACGCGCGAGGATCGCTATATTGGGGAAAATTGCGGTGAAACGGTTCCGTTAGCCCGAGGCTGCCGGACCCGTTTTCTTTTTATACCCATCGACAAGGCTTTCCCCGAAATGCGGGGGTGGCGGCAGGAAAGGTCAGGCATCATGAACAAGGTCCCGATGACAGGCGAGGGGTTCGCGTCATTGAAGGAAGAACTGCGCTGGCGCCAGCAGCAAGAGCGGCCGCGTATCATCGAGGCGATCTCCGAAGCGCGCTCGCATGGCGACCTGTCCGAAAATGCCGAATATCATGCCGCCAAAGAGGCGCAGAGCCTCAATGAGGGCCGTGTCAACGAACTGGAAGACTATATTGCTCGGGCCGAGGTGATCGACGTCACCAAGCTTAGCGGCGACAAGGTCAAGTTCGGCGCCACGGTGGTGCTGGTCGACGAGGACACCGAGGAAAAGAAGACCTACCAGATTGTCGGCGACCAGGAAGCGGATGTGAAATCGGGCCGTATCTCGATCTCATCGCCGATCGCGCGCGCGCTGATCGGCAAGGAAGTCGGCGACGCCATCGAGGTCAACGCCCCCGGCGGCGCCAGGGGTTATGAGATCGTCCAGGTGCAATTTATCTAGCACCTCAGATACTTCTGAAAGGCTCTAGGCTGGTGCTCGTGATTTGAGCGCCAGTTGCTTCTTAGCTTCCGCCACCACCTTCGAAGGCGTTAGGCGCTCCCCCGCTGCGGCCAGCAACGTTGAGGCATATTGCCCGCGCGGGCCGGTCAAACCCGGCTCGGTCGCCAGGAACACCGCGACCGTCGGCAGGCCGAAGGCGCTGGCGAGGTGGGTCAGACCGGTGTCGGCGCCGATAACCAGCGTCGAGCGGCCAAGGATCGCGGCAATGTCTGCCAGCGGCGATCTCGGCACCACGATCGTTGACGGCACGGCTTTCGAGATCGCCTTGGCCACCGCCTTCTCACGCTCGTTCGACCAGGTGGTGACCGGCGTCATTCCGCTACCAACCAGCAGGCGAGCCGTTTCGATCCAGTCTTCGGCGGGCCATTTCTTGTCCTCGCGGCTGGTGCCGTGCAGCAGGAAGGCCGTCTTGCCGTCAATGCCGGCCAGGCCGCCGGGAGGCGGCACAATCCCGGATGCGAGCGCCGAAAGATCGGGCTCGTAGCCGAGCGCCAGCCCGAACAGCCGGCGCGTGCGTTCGATGGCGTGCAGGTTGCGCGGCACGGCGTATTTGCGCTGGTAAAACAACGTTGCCGAGGGCTCCCGCGCGCTTGCGCGGTCGAAACCTGCGATTGGTGCCGCTGCCTGTTTCGCCACCAGGGCCGATTTCAGCAGCCCCTGCGCATCGATGACGAGGTCGTACTCGCCTGCTTGCAGAGCGCGGCGCAAGCTTGTCGCCTCCCGCCATGTGCCGGCGTTGAACAGATGCTTGCGCCAGCGCCGGATGGCGACGGTATGGATCTTTGCTATCGCCGGATGCAGCGCGACGATGCCGGCAAAGGCCTCTTCGACGCACCAGTCGAAGGCGATATCCGGGCGCTTGCGGCGTGCATCTTCGACGGCGGGGAAGGTGTGGATGACGTCGCCCATCGAGGAGGTCTTGACGATCAACACCTTCATGCGGCGGCCGGGAGTTCCAGCAACCTGTCCGCCGCCGCTGCCACTCGGGCAACGTCCAGCGTCTTCAGGCAGTTGAGGTGGCCCAGCGGACAGACCTTCCGGTGGCAGGGCGAACAGGACAGATGCAACCAGATCAGTTCGCGCTGTTCAGCCAACGGCGGCGTGTTTTCCGGCGAGGTCGAACCGTAGACGGCAACGACCGGCGTGCCGACGGCGGCCGCGACATGCATCAGCCCGCTGTCGTTGGACACCGCCAGCCTGGCCGCGGCGATCAGGTCGATGGCGTCCTCCAGCCGCGTCTTTCCTGCCAGATCGACGACACCGGGCGCGAGTGCTGCGATCTCGGCGGTGACGTCGCGATCGTTCTTCGAGCCGAACAACGCGACCTTGAATCCTTTCGCCATCATCTCTCTGGCGAGGCCGGCATAGCTTTCGCTAGGCCAGCGTTTGGCCGGACCGAATTCGGCGCCGGGCATCATGGCGACGAATTTTCCCGGCTGAAGTGCGAAGCGAGCGAGCAGCTCTTTCTGATTGCCGGCGTCGACGGTGAGCCGCGGCGGCCGGAAATGTCCGCCTTGGGCGAGGCCAAAATAGGCCTGCGCGGTGTGCCGTTTGACGGCATCGGGCAGCGGCAAGATGTCGGTCAGCAGGCCATAGCGCATTTCGCGCAAATTGCCGAAACGGCGCGGAATGCGGGCAAAGAACGGGATCAGCGCCGATTTCCAGCTACCCGGCAGGACGTAGGCCATGTCGTAGCGGCCGCGCAGCAGGCGGCCGAAGCGGCGGCGAATGATGAATTCAAGCGCGCCGGGTTGCAGCGGGAAATCGATCTGCTGGCGAATCTCGGGCATGCGCTTGACCAGCGGGGCCGCCCAGGCCGGGGCAAGCACGTCGATGGCGGCGTTGGGATGGACGTCCTTCAGCGCTGAAAACAGGCACTGCGCCATGACCATATCGCCCACCCAGCGTGGGCCGATCACGAGGATCGTTGGGCTTTCAGCCATTCGACATAGTCTCTGACGCCGGTTTCCACTGTGCGGAATTGCCCGTTATAGCCGGCTGCACGCAAACGGGACATATCAGCCTGGGTAAAACTCTGGTAGCTGCCCTTGAGGTGATCGGGGAATTCAATGAACTCGATCTCGCCCTTGCCCAGCGTATCGATCACGGTCTCGGCAATGGCGCGGAACGGCTGGGCGCGGCCGGTGCCGCAGTTGAAGATGCCGCTCGAGCCGCGCTTCCACAGCCACAGATTGACGTCGGCGACATCGCCGACATGGATGAAGTCGCGGCTTTGTTCGCCGGGGCCGAAGCCGTCATGGGCGCCGAACAGCTTTGGGTTTTCGCCGCGCCCGACCTGATTGAACAGATGGAAGGCGACCGAGGCCATGGCGCCCTTGTGCGCCTCGCGCGGGCCATAGACGTTGAAGTAGCGCAAGCCGGCGACCTGCGAATGATCGGTGTCGAACACAGTGCGCCTGACATAGTCGTCGAATAGTTTCTTCGAATAGGCGTAGACGTTGAGCGGCCGCTCAAGTGCGGGGTCCTCGCGAAACTCCGAACCGCCGCCGTAGACGGAAGCCGAGGAGGCATAGAGGAACGGTATGCGCAGCGAAAGACAGCCATGCAGCAAGCGCTTTGAGAAGGCGTAGTTCACGTCCATCATGAACTTGCCGTTCCATTCCGTGGTGGTCGAGCAGGCGCCCTGGTGGAAGACGGCCTCGACGCGGCCTAGGTCGCCGGCTTCCAAGGTGGCCAAGAATTCGTCCTTGTCGAGATAGTCGGCTATCTGCAAATCGGCCAGGTTGGCGATCTTGTGGCCGTCGGTGAGGTCGTCGACGACGAGGATGTCATAATGGCCTTCGGCATTGAGTGCGGCGACGATGTTGGAGCCGATCATGCCGGCCCCGCCCGTGACGATGATCATGAATGCCTCTGGTTGCTTGCGATTCCGGTCCTTATAAGGGAGGCCAAGCGTACTGTCGATGAAGCACCACGACGCCACAGTGAGACCGCGAAGCGGCCCGCTTTATTCGAGGCCCGCAAGCTAGGGGACAAAAAATGCCGTCGACCGAACTGCTCATTGCGTTTTTCGCCACCACGGCGATCTTTGCCTATATTCCAGGACCGGCGATGCTCTATGCCGCCGCGCAGACCATGGCGCGCGGGCGCTGGTCGGGGCTGACGGCGGCACTTGGCATCCATCTTGGCGGTTATTTCCATGTCTTTGCGGCTGCCGCCGGGCTGTCGGTGCTCTTCCATGCGGTGCCGCCGCTCTACATGGCGGTCAAGCTCATCGGCGCGCTCTATCTGATCTGGCTTGGCGTGTCCTTGTTCCGCAAGCGCGGGGACGGTGACACGGCGCTGCCGGCGATCGAGCGCAAATCGGCGCGCCGGGCATTTTTCGAGAGCATCACCGTCGAAGTGCTCAATCCGAAGACGGCGATCTTCTTCATGGCGTTCCTGCCACAGTTCATCGATGCCTCGGCGGGGTTCCCGGTGTGGCTGCAATTCGTCGTGCTGGGCACCATCGTCAATTTAATGTTCTCCTCGGCAGATATTGTCTGCGTGTTGCTGGCAGGCATGGTGATCGCCCGGCTGAAGCGCTCCAGCCGTGCGCAGCGCATCATGCAGCGGGCGGGCGGGGCGGTGCTGGTCGGACTGGGCGTCCACGTCGCGTTGCAGAAGAGCTGACGGCCGCCCTGACGTTGCGCTGCGCGGATTTGCGGTATATCGGCTTCGCCATGAACGATCCGGCCCGTAAATTGACAATTTTCAGCGTGATTGAGGTCGGCCTTTCCCTCGCATTGCCAGTGACATGATCAAGCACAATCCGCCTTCGCCCGAACCTTTGCACCGCGCCATTGCCCGCTTTGGCGACGTTGCCGTGCTGGTGGTCGGCGACTTCATTCTCGACCGTTTCGTCAACGGCGTCATCGAGCGCATCTCGCCGGAAGCGCCGATCCCGGTGCTGCACGGGCGCGGCGAGACCTCGACGATGGGCGGCGCAGGCAACGTTGTCGCCAACATCGTCTCGCTGGGTGCCAGCGCTATTCCCATATCGGTGATCGGCACCGATGTGGCCGGCGACAATCTGGTGCGGATGCTTGGCGAACTCGGCGCCGACACGGCGGGCCTAGGGCAGGAGCGCGGCCGCATGACGTCGTCGAAGAGCCGCTTCAGCGCGCTCAATCAGCAGGTGCTGCGCTTCGATGAGGAAGAGATCAAGCCGCTCGACGACAAGGAACGGGCGGACCTGGTCCGGCATTTTCGCGCCGCACTCACGCGCGCCGACATCGTCATTCTGTCCGACTATGGCAAGGGCATCTTGCTCGACGGCGTCGCCGCCGACCTGATCGCCATCTGCCGCGAGGCGGGAAAACCGGTGCTGGTCGATCCCAAGGGCCGCGACTATGCGCGCTATGCCGGCGCGACCGCCATCACGCCCAACCGCAAGGAGCTTGGCGAAGCTGTCGGTCGCCCGGTTTTCGCCGACGACGAGATCGTCGCGGCGGCACGCCAGCTGATTTCGGCGCATGGCTTCGAGTTCGTCGTCGCCACCCGCAGCGAAAAGGGCATGAGCGTCGTCGGCGCGGATGAGGCGCGCCACATCGCCACCCAGGCGCGCGAAGTGTTCGACGTTTCGGGCGCCGGCGATACGGTCATCGCGAGCTTCGCGCTGGCTCTGGCCGCGGGCGCCGATCGCGTCATGGCCGCCTCCATCGCCAATGCCGCCGGCGGTGTGGTGGTGGGCAAACGCGGCACCGCGCGGCTGACCGTGGAGGAACTCACCGGCGCGCTGTTCCGCTCGCACGGCCCCACCGCCCACAAGGACGCCATCCTCGATGCCGCATCGGCCGCGCGCATGGTGGCGGCGTGGAAGGACGAGGGCCTGAGCGTCGGCTTCACCAATGGCTGCTTCGATATATTGCATGCCGGCCATGTCAGTCTTCTCCACGCGGCGCGCAGCCAGTGCGACCGGCTGGTGCTCGGCCTCAACAGCGATGCCTCGGTGCGTCGGCTGAAAGGCGCCGGGCGCCCGGTCAACGATCAGCATGATCGTGCCTGCGTGCTCGCCGCCCTGGCCTCGGTCGATGCGGTCGTGGTGTTCGAAGAGGATATGCCGCTGGCGCTGATCGAGGCGCTTCTGCCCGACATTCTGGTCAAGGGCGCCGACTACACGGTCGAGACCGTTGTCGGCGCCGATGTGGTGCAGAAGGCGGGCGGGCGCGTCGTCCTGGTCGACCTTGTCGCCGGCAAGAGCACCACCGGCACGATCGGCAAATTGCGCGCCGGCGGCGGTACCAACTGAGGGATTTCATGTCCGGACTGAATGACTATCTGGTCCGCTCGGCGGCCGCGATCACCGCGACAGTCGAGCGTGACCTGACCGCCGAGATGGAACGTGCTGTGAGTGCGGTCGTCGCCGCGCTTTCCTCGGGCAAGGCGCTGCTGGTCTGCGGCAATGGCGGCTCGGCCAGCGACGCCATCCACATTGCCACCGAACTGGTCGGCCGCTTCCTTAAGGAGCGCAAGGCCTACAATGTGATTGCGCTGCCGGCCAACGCGGGCATGCTGACCGCCTGGGGCAATGACTATGGCTTCGACACCGTGTTTTCGCGCCAGGTCGAAGCGCATGGCGCGGCCGGCGGCGTGCTTCTGGCGATCTCGACCAGCGGCAATTCGCCGAGCATTCTGGCTGCCGCCGAACAGGCGCGCATGATGGGCATGACGGTGGTCAGCCTCACCGGCGACGGCGGCGGCAAACTCAAGCCGCTCACCGACATCCTGCTCAACGTGCCCTCGACCTCGACGCCGATCATCCAGCAGGGACATCTCTGCCTCTACCACTATCTCTGCGAGGTGGTGGAAGACCGTCTGTCGAATGGCTGACATCGGGGCCTACGGCCCATACCCGCTGGCTGAACCCGGCCTGTGGGTCGAGCGGGTGGGTTTGCAGTCCTTTCTCGCTGGGACGCCGGCGCTGTTCTTCGACCGCGACGGCACCATCAATGTCGATACGGGTTATCCCGACGATCCCGCCAAAATGGTGCTGCGCGACGGCATCGTGCCGGTCATCGCGGCCGCCAACCGGGGCAACATCCCGGTGGTCATCGTCACCAACCAGTCCGGCATCGCGCGCGGCTATTTCGGCTGGAAGGAATTTGCCGCGGTCAACGGCCGGGTTCTCGAGCTGCTTGCCACCGGCGATGCCTTCGTCGACATGGTTCTGGCCTGCGCCTACCACGAGGCGGGCAGCGGGCCACTGGCGGTCGCCGACCACCCGATGCGCAAGCCCAATCCGGGCATGCTGCTCGTGGCCCAGCAGTGCCTCGGCCTCGATCTCAAACGCTCGCTGATCGTCGGCGACAATCCCGCGGATATGCAGGCCGGACAACGTGCCGGCCTGCCGCGCGGCTGGCTGGTGGATGGCGAGGGAAGTAATGAGCCGGGCTTCGAGGTTCTGCCGCTGCGCAACCCCGATGATCTGGAACGGCTTTTGAGGGCTGTCGAGTCGCTCGGATCGAGACTGATTTAGCTTTCCGGATCTGTTGCGACGCAATCTCAATAGGTTAGCTTGAGCGTTTCACCGTTTCGCAGAAACGGCGAGCCGATACGCTATTCCCCAGGAAAGCACCACGCTCTTTTGCGGAAAAACTGCAGAGATCAGACATCATTCAAGCAAGAAATTTGCAGATGTCATTCCATCGAGAACGAGGGGAATTCATTGAAGAAAGCAATCTCTGTTGCCGTTGTCTTGTTGATATTGGCTGTGCTTTCAGCCGTGGGGTATGTCTGGCAAAAACACGGCGTGTACGGGCTCAATGCACTTCTTCGCCGCGGCGGAAGCTACTGGATCGCCGTTGCACCCGACGATGCGCGTCTCTCGCCTGCCATGCAGCTTGCGTTGAAATCGGAAATTCCTGATGTGACCGCTGGAGCCAGCTCATGGAATGAAACCGAGCCTGGATTCCAGGTCAGAGAAATCCCCGTCATGGCGGGCGACCGTGAAATTGACCGGCTCTATCTCAACCGTTTCGATCCAGCCAAATTCCGTTTCGTTGCCCGTAACGAGCCCAGTGGTGCCAAGGACATCGACCAGTGGGAAGCGGCACTCAATCCACAAGGCACAGGCGGCACCGTTCTGATCGCCAATGGCAGTTATTTCGGGCTGAAGGGCGAGGCCGACACGCCGCTGATCAGCATGGGCGCCAGGCTCGGGCCGGATGAATATGACGCCAGGGCCGGCGCGTGGATCGTGAATGCTTCGGGCACGCATGTGGTCGATCTGACCTCGCGCGACTGGCGCGCAGTCACGCAGAATGCAGAAAACGCTATGGTTTCCTATCCATTGCTTGTCGGTGAGGACGGCCGCAACAATGTACGCGCCAAGAGCAACTGGTTGGCCAACCGCACCTTTATCGCGGAAGATCGTCAGGGCTGGATCATCGTCGGTTCGACCAAGGACGCTTTCTTCTCGCTGGACCGGCTAGCAAACTTCCTGTTGCAGACCGACCTCGATCTCAAGACGGCGCTAAACCTCGATGGCGGGCCTGTTGCCTGCCTCAGCGTCCGCTCCGGGAACTTCCGGTTGAAACACTATGCCAAGTGGGAAGCCCAGGTCGCGGATGGCGACGTCTCACTGCTTCAAGCACCGCTAGATGTGCCCTGGGGATTGCCTGTTGTTCTCACGGTGGAGCGCAGGTAGCAGATCCTGCCCTTGGCAGGGTGGTCAAAGTACTCCCGATTCCGTAGCTGAAACCGGATGGCATATTCAACCTTGGCCGCTCATGTTCACGCAATCTGACCCGGAATACCCTACGATTTTGGCGCCAGAATTCGCTTTCTGGCTCATATTCGTCGTCAACATAATTGTGATCGGCGCGGCGTTTCTCGCGTCAAAAAACATTTTCCGTCTCAAATGGTTGCCGCATGTCATCACATTCGTCTGGCTTGCTTGCTCACCTATTTTGCTAGGCTTTTTAGCTTTGCCGGAGATGTCTCCTGGCGAGAGCCCCGGCCCTGGCGACGGCTTCATTCTTTTGCCAGTTGTCGGAGAGGTAGCAGTGTGTCTGTTGGGGTATGTCTTGGTCGGCGTCGCACATGCTTTTTCGAAGTTAATCTCGCTTATCAGGCGCTGAACGCCACCAGCCCTTCGTCCTTGACGCGGCGGATGGTCAGCGCGGTGCGCACCGTGTCGACATTGGGGGCCGAGGCCAGTTCTTCGATGACGAAGGTCTGGAACGTGCCGAGGTCGCTCGCCACGCAATGCAGCAGGAAGTCGGATTCGCCCGAGACCATCCAGGCGTCGCGCACGATCGGCCAGCCGCGAGTGCGCTCGGCGAAAGCTTTGAGCTCCGCGTCGGCTTGGTGATGCAGGCCGATCAGGCAGAAGGCGACGACATCCATGCCGAGCGCCGGCGCGTTGAGCAAGGCGCGATAGCCTCTGATGATGCCGGTTTCCTCCAGCCGCCGGACACGGCGCAGGCAGGGCGGGGCGGAAATGCCGACGCGGCTCGACAGTTCGACATTGGTCATGCGCCCGTCGGCCTGAAGCTCGCGCAGAATCTTCCAGTCGATGGCGTCGAGGTCGGCTTTCAGGGGCATGGCGGTCTCGGCTTAGCGCAAGAATCTTTCGCACTCTCGTCCTTAAACGACTTTTGTGTCGATGCCAGCCCTTTGGTCGGGCGATTTCGCAACCGTAACGAAAGCGGCCATTGCGCGAATAAGCCTGTAGGCCGAAGCTTTCCGGGGACGACGGCCTGATCGTCTTGCTGGTGTGGTTGGCAACCCTTACATTACCAGCAACATTTCACGTCGTTCCAAGGCACACTCGATTGTCTGCCCCGCAGAGGCTTTAGATGACCACCAAGCACGCGCCTGTCCTTATCATCGGTTCCGGCCCGGCCGGCTATACCGCCGCAGTCTACGCCGCGCGCGCCATGCTCAAGCCGATGCTCGTAGCAGGCTTGCAGCAGGGCGGGCAGCTGATGATCACCACCGATGTCGAAAACTATCCGGGCTTCGCCGATCCGATCCAGGGCCCGTGGCTGATGGAGCAGATGCTGAAGCAGGCCGAGCATGTCGGCACCGATATCATCAACGACATCATCACCGAGGTTGACCTCAATGTGCGGCCGTTCCGCGCCACGGGCGATTCCGGCACCACCTACACGGCCGACGCGCTGATCATTGCCACCGGCGCGCAGGCGAAATGGCTGGGCATCCCCACCGAACAGACCTTCATGGGCTTCGGCGTGTCGGCCTGCGCCACCTGCGATGGTTTTTTCTATCGCGGCAAGGATGTCGCTGTCATCGGCGGCGGCAATTCGGCGGTGGAGGAGGCGCTCTATCTCTCCAATCTGGCGAAGAGCGTGACCGTCATCCACCGGCGCAACGATTTCCGCGCCGAGCGCATCCTGCGTGAGCGGCTGTTGAAAAAGGACAATGTCCGAGTCATCTGGGACACGATCGTCGACGAGATCACCGGCCGGCCCGGCAAGACGCCGCTGCCGCCTTCGGTCGAAGGGCTGAAGCTCAGAAATGCGGTGACCGGCGAGGTCACCCATCTCCAGGTGGACGGCGTCTTCGTGGCGATCGGCCATGCGCCGGCGGTGGAATTGTTTGTCGGCAAGCTGAAGCAGAAGCCGAACGGCTATCTGTGGACGGCGCCGAATTCGACCCGCACGGACGTTCCCGGCGTGTTCGCCGCCGGCGACGTGACCGACGACATCTACCGTCAGGCGGTGACCGCCGCCGGGCTCGGCTGCATGGCCGCGCTCGAGGCGGAAAAATACCTGGCCGGCATCGAGGTGCACCGCGAAGCGGCGGAATAAAATCTATCAAGACGGCGTCGCAAGCCGTTCAAAAGCCTGATTTTTCATTCAGACGCCAAAAACAGAACGAGGGGAACTCAATGGCGTTGGACTGGGACAAGCTTCGCGTGTTTCACGCAGCGGCGGAGGCTGGGTCGTTTACCCATGCCGCCGAGACTTTGCACCTGTCGCAATCGGCGATTTCACGCCAGGTCAGCGCGCTCGAACATGATGTCGGGGTGCCGCTGTTCAATCGCCATGCCCGCGGCCTGGTGCTGACCGAGCAGGGCGAAATGCTGTTCCGCACGGCGCATGACGTGCTGATGAAGCTGGAGACCATCAAGTCGAAGCTGACCGAGGCCAAGGACCGTCCCTCAGGCGTGCTGAGGGTAACGACCACGGTCGGGCTCGGCGCCGGCTGGCTGACCGAGCGGGTGCAGGAATTCATCGAGCTCTATCCGGAAATCAGCCTGCAGCTGATCCTGGCCAATGAGGAACTCGACCTCACCATGCGCCAGGCCGACTGCGCGATACGGCTGCGCCAGCCGCAGCAGCCCGACCTTATCCAGCGCCGCCTGTTCACCGTGCATTTCCACCTCTATGCCTCGCCGTCCTATGTCGGCAAGCACGGCAAGCCGACCTCGGTCGCCGATCTGAAGAACCATCGCATCGTCACTTTCGGTGTGCCGGTGCCGTCGCATCTGTCGGAGCTGAACTGGCTGGAAACGATCGGCGATTTCGACGGTGGGCAAAGGGTGCCGACGCTGCAGATCAACGACATCTTGTCGATCAAGCGCGCCGTGCAGGGCGGCGCCGGCATCGCCATGCTGCCCGACTACGTGATCTCCAAGGAATCGGATTTGGTGCAGCTTTTGCCGGAGACCGAGGTGCCGTCCTTCGACACCTATTTCGCCTATCCCGATGCAATGAAGAACCAGGCCAAGCTGCACGTCTTCCGCGACTTCATCATCGCCAAAGCGCGCAGCTGGTCATTTTAAACATGCCCTTGGGAGGTGCTGGTCACCCCCGCCAAGGCGTCAGCCGTGGCAGCCAGCCGGGAACATTGCGGCGGTAGGTCTCGTATTCGCCACCGTAGCGGCGGGCGAGAGTCGGCTCCTCATAGAACCTGACGAAAGAGCCCATGACGATCGCGCCGATGGCGGCATAGGCAGCGACGCTCCAGCTTGAAAACAGCAACGCCTGGCCGAGGATGATCGACAGCACGGCGACGTACATCGGGTTGCGGACATGGCGGTAGACGCCGCCGATCACCAGTCTCTCGGTGGGTGCTACAGGCGCCGGCGTGCCCATGCCTTCGAGCGCGAAGCGGGCAAAGGAATGGACGAGCAGGGCGATGGCCGCGACGATTAGGATGGAGCCAGCCGGCACGAAGCCGGGCACCGTCGACAGCGGCAGACGGTAGCGGTCCGTCAGCAGCCAGGGCACCAGCCCGGCCACGACACAAGGTGCGGCGATGAAGAAGACCGCGCTGCCGGCGATCGCCTGGGGTGTCCGCATGTCAGGTCTCCCTTCTTCCGGCCGACCCTTTCCATCCCGCTGCCGCAAAAATAAACGCCTGCTGCCCGATTCAACGTCATTCGGCTTTTTGCCCGCGAGCGCGAGAATCAGCCCGACTTGCGGTTCTGCGAAGGCAACCGCACGGTCGCGCCATTCATTTGGCAACTTTTCGTGGTCCTATGGCCCCTAGACATGGGTTAGACCACAGCCTGTACCTTTTTGCATGCGTGTGTTGCAAAATAGATGCTTGTTTCTTGGGCATGAACAGCACATATATAGATCATCTCCTGGGCGCGTTCTCCTCCCATTAGCGCCCTCGAGTGTTCCCCTCTGGAGGTTAGCCTTAACAGGCACTTCCAATCAAACTCAGCCGGATCTTCATTGATCCGGCTTTTTTGTTTCCGGGCCTGCCGTAGCCAGCGAAAAATCGAGCAAAATCGCCGCGTAACAGTGACATGTAACCTCAGGTAACATGCCGCAGGCGCGATTCATCGTTTAAGCAGATCATAGGACGCGGTGTGGTTCGACCGGGAGATGGGGGCATCACTCGGAAGATCCGGGCTCAGGCGGCTACCGCGTCCGAACCTATTCGTCTGTCAGTGCCGCATGGCGCGGCGGATACGTGCGGCGGACCTGCCGTTTTCCTCCCAAGAAGACGGTCCGCAATAAGAGCGGCGTCCGGGTCATCCGGGCGCCGTTTTTTGTGCGGATCATCCTTCGGCCTGTCAGGCAGCCTTGCCGTTGGCGTTCATCGCCTCGTCGGCCAACCGACCGGTCAGCTCGGCCATGTGATCGAAGGCGCAACGATAGCTGGCGACGCCGGAGGTCGCCGAGCGCAGTTCGATGATCAGGTCGCCGATCTCGGCCTGCGGCATGGTCGCCTCCACGACATCCCATCCCGGCCAGTCAGGCCGCGCGTCGTAGCCAAGGATCTGGCCGCGCCGTTGCGGGATCAGCGCGATGATCTTCGAAGTGGCTTCGGACGGCGTGACGATCTCGACCTTCATGACCGGCTCGAGCAGCACCGGCGAGCAGGCCGCCATGCCTTCCTTCATGGCCAGCTTGGCCGCCATCTGGAAAGCCATGTCGGAGGAATCGACGGCGTGGTAGGAGCCGTCGGAGAGGTTGACGGCGACATCGACGACAGGGAAGCCGAGCGGGCCGGATTTCAGATAATCGCGCACGCCGGTTTCGACCGACTGGATGTAGGTCTTGGGCACGACGCCGCCGGTGATGGTGTCCGAGAACTGAAAGCCGGAGCCGCGCGGCAGCGGCTTGATCTCGATCACCACATCGCCGAACTGGCCATGGCCGCCGGACTGCTTCTTGTGGCGGCCGCGCTGCTGCACCGTCTTTCGGATCGTCTCGCGATAGGGGACGGCAGGCGCATGGCCTTCGACCGGAATCTGATTCTTGCCTTCCAGCCGCTCGCGCACGACCCGCAGATGCATCTCGCCATGGCCGGACAGCACGGTCTCGGCCGAGTCCTGGTTGTGGCGCAAGGTGAGCGAGGGATCTTCCTCGGCCAGGCGCTGGATGGCCGCCGACATTTTGACCTCGTCCTTGCGCTCCTTCGGCCGTAGCGCAAAGGCAAAGACCGGCTGCGGCGGCGTAAGCGTGACCAGCGGCTTGATACCGCCCTTCGTGGAACTCAACGTCTGGCCGGTCTTGACCTCGTCCAGCTTGCCCAACGCCACCGTGTCGCCGGCCTTGGCAGCGGTGAGCTTGGACTGGTCCTTGCCGAGCATCTTGTAGATGCCGGAGACCTTCGCCGTCTCGCCATTCGACAAATAGAGTTCGGCTGCATCGGCGATCTGGCCGGAGAGTACGCGCGACACGGACAGCTTGCCGCCATGCGCGGTGTGGATGGTCTTCATCACCTGGACCACGGTGTGATTGCCGTCGGGGACGCCGAGCCGTTTGCGCGTCGCCTCGACATCCGGTGCGTCATGGCGGATCGCCTTCAAAAGGCGCAGCACGCCGTTGCCTTTTTCGGCGGTGCCGATAAGCACCGGCGTTATGGCGCCGGCGCGCAGGTCGGCGGAAAGATCGTCGAAGACCGCGTCTTTCGGCGGCTCGATCTCCTCCAGCAACTGCTCCATCAACTGGTCGTCATGGTCGGCAAGCGTCTCCAGCATGGAGAAGCGAGCCTCCAGTTCGCGCGCCTTGTCGTCAGTTGGAATTTCGGCAACCTGGCTTTCGGCATATTCGCGGTAGATGTAGGCGCGCTCTAGCGCCAGGTCGATGGAACCGATCACCACATTGTCCTTGCGCAGCGGAATCTGGCGCAGCAACAGCGGCGCCGCGCTCGTCGGCTGCAGCATCTTCAGCGTATCGCGTACGCCGGCGATTGCCTTGTCGACCTTGTTGAGGAACAGGATGCGCGGCACGCCGAGATCGTCGAGCTTGCGCATGATGAGCTGCAAGGCTGGGATCTTCTTCTCGTCGGCCTCGGCGACGACCACCGCGAGATCGCAGGCTGCCAGCACCGGCTCGGCCTCGAAGGAGAATTCGATCGATCCGGGACAGTCGACGAAGGTGATCTGCTCGCCCATGAATTCGGTGGTGGCAAAGGTCGCCTCGACGCTCATGGCGTGCGCCCGCGCCTCGGGCGAATGATCGGAAACGGTGCTTCCCGATGAAACGGGATTTTGGCGGGGGATGGCGCCCGTACGGGCGAGGATGGCTTCGAGAAGTGTCGTCTTACCGCTTGCAAAGGGACCGACTATGGCAATGCATTTCGGTCCCGTGCGTCGTCCTCCGGCGCGAGTACCCATGGCTGACCTCCACTCAGGCTTGGCCCTTGGAGTGCGATCAGCAAAAGTGGAAACGGTTTTGCGCCGATCGCACCCTGTCGTGAGCGGCGGCCGGCCTGTTCGACCGTCGCGGGGCGGGGTTGTTTCTCTTAGCCACCTGCCCAAGCCCATCGTCCCACGGGTTAGCCGGCAGGGCAAGGAAAATAGGAATCCGGTGCGCCGTCAGGCGGCCGAGGCAAGACCCCGGGATCAGAACCGTCCGGCGATTTCAGCTTGCCTGGGTGCGGCGCGTGGGCGTGGCGGCTGCACTCTGCTTCACCACCATCTCGGCGTAGCGCGACAGCAACGGGTTGAACAGGTCTGGGCGTTCCCAGAACGGTGCATGGCCGGCGCCTGATATGACATGGCATTGTTCCCACAGCAAGCCATAGGCCACCGTCTCGAAGTAACTCAGCCGCACCAGCGGATCATGCTCTCCATTGATCACCGCAACCGGGAACGGGGCGTGCTCGACCACCTGTTTCTGGTCGGCGCCCTTGCCGGCAAACATGCTGCGCGCCACGCCGGCGCGAAGCCTGCCGTCGGTGCGCCTTATGGCTTCGCGGAAAGACGGACTGGCGGTATCGCCGAAGCAAAGCGCCTCGAAGCGCTCGATGTCGCGTTCGGAGTAGACCTTCTTGGAGGCCAGCAGCATGTCCCAGTTGGCGTGAAAGCCGCGCAGCATGCCAAGCGGCCCCCGCGACACCGGCGGCGCTCCGGTCAGCACCAGGCCGCTGACCGCATGGTGAAAGCTGGCCAGTTCGACCGCCACATGGCCGCCGAGCGACCAGCCGAAGATGATGGCGTGGCCGATGCCCAAAGCGTCGAGAAGCCGGGCTGTGGTCTGGGCAAGGCCGGTAATCGTATAGGCGGTCGCCGGGTCGCGGGCATCGGAGGACTCGCCGTGGCCGGGAAGGTCGAAGGCGATCAGCCGATGGCCGTCGGCAAGCGGGCTATCGAACTGACGGGCAAACACGGCGCGCGAACTGCCCGACCCATGGATCATGACGATGGGCATGCCGGACCCAGACGACTGGCTGAGGCGCAAGTCGGCCTGCGGCGTGCGGATGGTGCGGTGAGTGATGCTCATGCTGGATTAGACCTTGAGATTTGCCTGACCGCCAACATCGCATCGCTGGCTCTATATGTTCTTTAAACATGTGGTTAAGAAAGGATTTCTAAAGAGATAGCCGGCACGATCGCTGGCTCCATGGCAATCACGCGCGGAATCCCGACAATGGAACCAGTCCTCGATCTTCTTGTCTCGATCTGCAGCATCGCGATGCTTGGCCAATATGTCTGGTCGATGCGGGCGCATTTCCAATCGCAGGCGATGTCTCCAGGCGCCATGGTGATTTCGGCGGCGGTCATCGCCACGGCGCTGTTCTTTCTCGCCACCCTTTGGATCCAATCGCAGCCGGGTTCGGCAAAGCTCACCGGACTTGCCGTCGAACTGGCGAGCTCTGCCCTGTTCTGGTGGGCGATCGTCACGTCGCGCAAGGTGCGGCTGCGCTTCGTCTTCGCACCCGACGATCCGCACAGCCTGCTGACCCACGGCCCCTACGGCCATGTCCGCCACCCCTTCTATACGTCCTACATCGTCTTCTGGATCGGCTGGGGGATCGCGACCTGGTCGGTCTGGGCGTTGGTGCCGGTCGCCGGGATCGCTATCCTCTATGTGTTTGCGGCGCTGGACGAAGAGAAGAAATTTTCGCGCACGCCGCTGGCCGGAGCCTACGCGGACTATCGCGTACGTGCCGGCCTGTTCTGGCCTCGGCTGGGGTGGTAGCGAGCACCGGGGCAGGGTAGGTTCTACTGAACTCAGGGGTCACCAGAGATGAAGATCATTGCCTGCGGCAGCGTGCCGACCATCATCGCACCGGAGAAGTATTTCACCGGCCGCGTGCTGCAGACGCCCATCATCGAGAAGGAAGCGCCGGCGCGGCTGCGGGCCACGCTGGTCAGCTTCGAGCCTGGCGCGCGTACCCACTGGCACACGCATCCGCTCGGCCAAACGCTCTATGTCACGTCGGGCGCCGGCCTTGTGCAGACATGGGGCGGGCCGATCCAGGAGATCAAGGCGGGCGACGTGATCTCGTTCGAGCCGGGCGAGAAGCACTGGCACGGCGCGGGTCCAAAGACGACAATGACCCACGTCGCCATGCAGGAAGCGCTGGACGGCGTCCACGCAGATTGGATGGAAGCGGTCACCAGCGAGCAGTATGGCGGCTGAGGTCTGCTCCTGACAAAAACCCGGCTCGAAGCCGGGTTTCATGTCTCGGTGCCGCCAGTTCAGGTCAGCGATGCCGTGAACCGCTGGATGCGCGTGCAGGCTTCCTCCAGCAGCGTCTCCGACGTGGCGTAGGAGATGCGGAAGTTGGGGCCGAGGCCGAAGGCAGAGCCGAACACCACCGCGACACCCTCGGCCTCGAGCAGTTCCGAGCAGAAGGTCTCGTCTGTGTCGATGACCTTGCCGGCCTTGGTCCTCTTGCCGATCAGCTGGGCACAGGACGGATAGACGTAGAAGGCGCCTTCCGGCGACGGGCAGGTTATGCCGCGCGCCTGGTTGAGCATCGACACGACGAGGTCGCGACGGCCCTGAAAGATCGCCTTGTTCCTGGCGACGAAATCCTGCGGGCCGTTGAGCGCCTCGACCGAGGCCCATTGCGCGATGGTGCAGGCGCCCGAGGTCTGCTGGCCCTGGATCATGTCCATCGCCTTGATCAGCTGGACGGGACCCGCGGCATAGCCGATGCGCCAGCCGGTCATGGCATAGGCTTTCGAGACGCCGTTCATGGTCAGCGTGCGCTCGTAGAGTTTCGGCTCGACCTCGGCGATCGTCCTGAAGACGAAGTCGCCATAGGTCAGGTGCTCGTACATGTCGTCGGTCAGTGTCCAGACATGCGGATGCTTCAAGAGCACGTCGGCCAGCGCGCGCAGCTCGGCTTCCGTGTATGCGGCGCCGGACGGGTTCGACGGCGAGTTCATCAGCAGCCATTTGGTCTTCGGCGTGATCGCCTTCTCCAGCGCGGCCGGAGTGAGCTTGAAACCATTGTCGATCGAGGTGTCGGCGAACACCGAGGTGCCGCCGCAGATCGCCACCATTTCGGGATAGCTGACCCAATAGGGGCGGGGGATGATGACCTCGTCGCCTGGGTTCAGCGTCGCCATGAAGGCGTTGAACAGGATCTGCTTGCCGCCGGTGCCGACAATGGTCTGCTCGGGCTTGTAGTCGAGATTGTTCTCGCGCTTGAATTTTTTCGCGATCGCCTCGCGCAGCGGCGCGATGCCCGAAACCGGCGGGTATTTGGTCTCGCCGCGGCGGATCGCCTCGATCGCCGCATTCTTGATGTTGTCGGGCGTGTCGAAATCCGGTTCGCCAGCGCCGAGGCCGATAATGTCGCGGCCGGCATTTTTCAGCTCGCGGGCTTTCTGCGTCACCGCGATGGTGGCGGAAGGCTTTACGCGGGCAAGGGCGTCGGCAAGAAAGGCCATGACCAGATATCTCCAGAGGGGTCGGCGCAACCGCAAACAGCTGCGGCGCTTCTCATGTCGCATCGACCCGGCAAGTGCAAGCATTGTCGGATGAGCCAGGGGTCAAGGACCTGTGAAGATCGGCTTTTGGAGCGCGTGCATGACGGTTTCGCTCTGCGCTGCGGGCTCGGCAATCGATAGGCTTATCCCCGGCAAGAATAAATTCATCAACGGCCGCTAAAACCTTTGACGGCAGGATCGCCAGCCATTTCGCCTGTCTCGCGGAGCGAGGGACCCTTGTCGCGCAGCACCGGGCTTGCCCACATCATCCGTCACGATGACGGCACCGCTTCAGGTGTCTGGGGTCCCTACACGCTGCAGAGCGCCTTTCAGCCGATCTTCGCCTTCAAGGGGGGCAAGCTCTCGATCGCAGCGTTCGAGGGGCTGATCCGGCCGTTTCGTGTCGGCGAGCCGCAATCGCCGATGAACTTCTTCCGCACCTGTCCGGCCGGCGACCGCCTGCACATCGAGGCGCTGACGCGCACGCTGCATTTGCTCAATGCCGGCGCCTGCCTGCCGCAAGAAGCCTCGATCTTCGTCAATTTCGACCCGTCGGTGTTCACCGAGCGCACCGTCGCCGACAACGCGCTGCGCGACATGCGGCTGGTGCTGCACGAGGCGGGGATCGATCCGCGCCGCATCGTGTGCGAGGTGACCGAGCAGAAGTCGGCGTCGCAGGAAACGCTCTACAGCTTTGTCGAGGCGCTGCGGGCCAATGGCTTTCGCATCGCCGTCGACGACTACGGCGCCGATGAATCCGACATCAACCGCATCAAGGAGCTCAAGCCCGACATCGTCAAATTCGATGCGCACTGGATCACGCAGCTCATGGAATCCGGCGCCGGCTTTGCCCTGCTGACTGCCATGGTGACGAACTTCGAACTACAGGGCATCCGCACGGTGTTCGAAGGCATCGAGGAAGGCTGGCAGCTTGAACTAGCCGAGAAATCCGGCGCATCGATGGTGCAGGGCTTCGTGCTGGCGAAGCCGGAACTGGCGCCGACCAGCTTTCGCGCTTTCGGCAAGGATGGGCAGCCATCTGTCGCGGCGGCCGAGCCTGGCAAGACGCCTGCCGGCCCGACTGCAGCGCCTCCGGCGCGGCCGGGCAGGGTGTTCGGGCGCAGGACCGGGCCATGACCGGGCAACGCGAGAGGCGTCGCGATATCGGCGAAGCGATCTTTGCCGACGAGGTCGGCATCGAATACGGCGTCTACGGCGCGTTCCGGCTGAAGAGCGCCTACCAGCCGATCTTTGCGCCACGCGGTGGCGCGTTGGCCGCGGTTGCCGTCGAGGCGCTGATCGAACCGCAGCGCGCTTCCATGCCGGTTGCACCCGCCATGTTCTTCGACAGTGTTGCGCCGGGCGACCGCCTGTTTGTCGAGACGATGTGCCGGATGCTGCATCTGAAAAACTTCCGCAACATCGGCGTCGACGGGCTCGACCTGTTCTTCAATTACAACCCGATGATCAACGATCATCTCGGGCGGGCGCTGGCCGAGATCCGGCTGATGACGCGGCATCTCGGCGATCTCGACCTGCATGCCGCCATGCTGGTCTGCGAGATCACCGAACAGGCGGCCGACGATAATGTGCTGGCCCCGCTGGTGCGCGAGATGCGGCGCCACGGCATCCGCATCGCCATCGACGATTTCGGCACCGGCCACTCGACCGCGGAGCGGATGAGCCTGCTCCAGCCGGATATCGTGAAGATCGACGGCGGCTGGTTCGCCGAATTCTGCCGCCACGCTGCCGCCGAGCGCTTCTTCCGGCCGCTCGTCTCGTCGCTGCACGATCGCGGCGCCAAGGTGCTGGTGGAAGGCATCGAGCAATCCGTGCATCTGCGCGTCGCGCTGGATGGCGGCGTCGACCTGCTACAGGGGTTCCATCTCGGCCGGCCGGCGCTGGCCGGCACGATCTTCAACCGGGAGCCGCTGTCGATCGAGGCGCTGCTTGGCGCCGACAACAAGGTGGTGCCGCTGCATCTGCGGCGCTGATTTGTGCTCGCGCTTGCCGCCGCTTCGCGGCTCGTTCCGGACCGGACGCCAACGGGCGCGATGCCCGGTTGGGCTTGCGGCCTTCGGCCGTAGCGCGCATTCAAAGAGGGCGAACTCGGCCCGCGTGAAGTTCAGCCAAAGCCTGCTCGGCAAACTTATCCAGCCGGCCAGCCTTGGCGTCCGCCTCGATCTGCATATCCCACACCTCTGCCTGATACGCTGCGAACCATTTGGCAAAGGCCTTTAGTTCTTTGGTGTTCAGGGCTGCGATGGATCTTTCAATCTGTTCGAGCTTGGTCATGGGGCGAAACTAATAGCATGGCCATCGTCCAATTCCAGACAAACAAAAAGGCGGGATAAATCCCGCCTTCCCATTTTCGGTAGCCTGATCGGAGCTTTAAGTCCGGGCCGGCAGCTATCTGCTGATCCAGCTTGTCGGGTCTTTCCGCTCCAGCGCGCTTCTCGCGCGACCGTCAGTACATCCGTGACTTGCCGCGCGCCCCGAACTCTCGTCCGGCGCGCGCCATCGCAAAATCAGGCTGCCTTGCTCAGAGAACCAGCGGACGACTTGCCAGTGCGGCGGTCCTGCTCGATCTCGAAGTTGATTTTCTGGCCTTCGACCAGGGTCGACAGTCCAGCGCGCTCGACAGCGGAGATGTGAACGAAAACGTCCGCACCGCCCGAATCAGGCTGAATGAAGCCGAAGCCCTTGGTGGCATTGAACCACTTGACCGTACCAGTTGCCATATGAATAGTCCTCGCATTTGCTTTGGTTTGACCGAACCGAGGTTCAGCCGGTTTGTATCGAGATTTTGGAGATAGACGTCAGCAAACGCGAAGATCGCGAGGCCCGGATCGATCGGCCGAAATATCAATGGAGCTGATATAGGCGGGTTTCGCACCAAAAACAAGATGGCTCGAAAAATGGCGTTGCGGTGGCGCCGCCCAAAGGCCGCCCCAATCGCATGAAAGCGTCGAGCAATCGGGAAGACCGGGACGCCCGACGGCGTTAGTCCGGTTTTGGGAGACTGTCATGAAAACGGTTGTGAAAACCATTCTGCTTGCCGCCTGCCTGACGCTGGCGGCCGCCGAGGCGCAGGCGATCTCGCGCTACGACCCCACTCGTATGAGCTGCGACAGGGTGCAAGGCACGATCGCCCGCCAGGGCGCAGTCATCCTGCGCTATCAGTCCAGGCGCGTGCCGGGGCTGCCGCTCTTCGACCGCTATGTGCAGAGCCAGCAATTCTGCAATGTCGGCGAGGTCAGAAAGCGCGCCTATGTGCCGAGCGCCGATACCGAATCCTGCCCGGTCTATCTCTGCAAGCGGATCGAGAACGACCATTTTCACCGCCGCTTCCTGCGCCGTCATTAGGCATTTGATATTCAAGTGAGGCCGGCCTGCGAACGATGGTCTTCTGCGCGTCCGGCGCCCACGTACATTAAGTACGCTCCGCTCCGGTTCTCGAAGACCATAGTTCTCGGTGCGGCCTGACCTGAATCTCAACACACCCAGCCGGCATACCATTCAAGCTCTTAGAACCCGAACGAGACCTGCGCCGCCGGCGGCGGGCCGACGCGCACGCCTTCCATGGCCAGCATCTTTTCCTTGGTGGCCGAGCCGCCGGGCGCCGAGAAGCCGCCGATCTTGCCGCCCGCGGCTAGTATCCGATGGCAGGGGATGACCAGCGGCACCGGGTTGGAGCCCAGCGCTGCCCCGGTTTCGCGCGGCAGGCCGGCTTGGCCGGCGCGCTTGGCCAGTTCGCCATAGGTGGTGGTTTCGCCGTAATGCAGTTTTCGCGCCGCGTCGTAGATGGCGAGACGGAAGTCGTCGACGCCGTCGAGATCGACCGGCACACCGGAGAAATCGACGTCCTCGCCTGAGGCATAGGCCTTGATCGAGGCGATGAGCTCGACCACCCATTGCGGCTGCCCAATGTTCGCAGTGGTATTGGCGGCAACACCGGCATGCCGCATCAGCCGGCGTTCCACCGCTTCGCGGCTCCTTTCGGGCAGGCAGAGCCGGATCAGGCCCTTATCGCTCCAGGCGATGCCGATGAAGCCGATCACTGTTTCTAACACTGCGTGGCCGGCTGTGATCGAAGATGCCGTTTCCATGATGCGCTCCTTTCCGCAAAGCGGCGAAAACCGGGATGCCAACCGGGTACATATGCAGAACAATATGGCATCTGATCCCGGCTCTCGCCACCCGAAAACCACCAGATGGTCCCGATTGCCCACTAGGAATCGCTGGTGTAAGGACTTCTTAACAACCGACAAATCGGACCCCCGCGGCTTGCCAGCAAAATTCAACCTTTTCGCGATCTCTGTGATCGTCGGCGCAGCTGCCCTCAGCGGCTGCCAATCGACCTCGCAGATGAAGGCCACGCCTGCGCTGACCGAAACCGCGACCACCGCCGGCAGCGATGCCGGCTTCACCGTGCCGCTGCCCGATACGGTTTCGGTGCTGCCGCAATCCTCAGGCATAACACCCGTTCAGTCGGCCGAAGCGACGCCGGCGACGCCAGCGCTCGATGCCGCCCCGCAGCCGGCTGCCGAGACCGCGGCCTTTGCCGGCGCGACGCCCACGGCCCCGGCCCTGCCTGCGGTGATGGCCGCCAACGCCTGGCAGGCGCCTGCGCCCGCCAAGGCCGGACAGCCGGTCGCGGCGCAATATACGACCGCCAGCCTTGTCATGCCGGCGACCGCCAAGGGCGGCCAGAACGCCATGCCCGGCGTGCAGCAGGTAGCCTATGTCGTGCCGCAGAACCCTGCTTCCCTGGGCCAGTTCCCCGCCGCGCCCCTCGGTCTCCCGGAAGAAGAGCATGCGACCGGCATGCGCGGCGACGTCGACCGGCTGATCCAGAAATACGCTGCTCTCTACGAGGTGCCGGTCGATCTGGTGCGCCACGTCGTCAACCGCGAAAGCACCTACAATCCCAAGGCTTACAATAACGGCCATTGGGGGCTGATGCAGATCAAGCACGCGACGGCGCGCGGCATGGGCTATGACGGGCCGGCCAAGGGCTTGTTCGACGCCGAAACCAATCTGAAATACGCGGTCAAATATCTGCGTGGCGCCTGGCTGGTGGCGGGTGGCAACGCCAAGAAGGCCGATTGGCTCTACCAGACCGGCTATTATTTCGACGCCAAGCGCAAAGGCCTGCTCGAGGCCACCGGCCTCGGTGTCGACCGCAAGCGCCGCCGGCTGCAGCCCGACGCCTGAGCGCGATGCCTGAACCGCGCCCGCCGGCTCCAAACGACATCCGGCTGCGCAAAATCCTCGACGAGACGCTCGTTGCACCGCACTGGCCGGCCGGCTTTACCATGCGCTGCTTCGAACATGGTGACGCGCAGCCCTTGCATGCGCTTTTGACCGAGGTGTTCGACGACGGCACCGACGGCCCGTTCGACGAATGGTGGCCGCGCATATCCAGCGATGCCGAATTCGACCCGGCGCTGTGTTTCCTGGTCATCGACGCCAAGGGACGGCTGGCGGCGGCAGCGCTGTGCTGGACCAGGGCCTTCGTCAAGGACCTCGCGGTCCATCCCGAAGCGCGCGGCAAAGGCATTGGCGAAGCGCTGATGTGGCAGGCTTTCAACGCCTTTCGCGATCGAGGCGCGGCCCATGTCGACCTCAAGACCAACACGGTCGAGAACGCCGCCGCGCTCAGGCTCTACGAGCGGCTGGGAATGGTGCCTGTCGCCTGGGAAGGGTAAGGGCTTTTTTCTTGCCGCAATTCCCTGGGGAAAACGCTACGCGCTTTTCCCAGGAAAACCGGTTCCCACTTTTCCTGGAATTGCTCGAGCGCTGTTGAAATCCTTCGGATTGTGAACTGCTTCACATAGGCCGCCGCAACCGGATGCTACCTCACCATCCATGCCTTTCGACCGATGGCGGATCGACGACTGGCAGATGTGGAGGGGCTGCACCGGCATGTGTTCAGCCACTCCTTGGCGGGTCCCAGGCGGGGGTTTGGGGCCCGCCAGTCGTTTTACGGCAGCCCTCAGATATCGGGCGCATTGCCGATCTTCTTTTTGAGCTCAAGCGCCCAGGCGCGGCCCTCGTCGCCGCCCCACAGCAGCCAGGCGATATGGCCGGCCGATGGATTGTCTTCATTGCCGTAATTCTTGCCGCGCTTGTCGACCTCGTGGCGGGCGAAGTAGCTGACCATGCGGCGTATAGTGGATGGCGCCAGCTTTTCGCGGTTCTTGAGTTCCGTCGCCCGCGCCACGCCGATCTCGGTGCCGCCCCGGCCGAATTCTCTTCGCAGCCTCAACCCCTTGGCGGCATTGTCGGCCACCACTTGCGGGCAGCGCAGATCGATCTCTTCATCCTCTTGCATGTGTCTCCCCAGCTCCGGAAATCTAACCTGCAGACGCAATACAGGGAAGTGCAACCGGCTCCCAATGCAGCGCCGTCCATTAGGATCAGCGCGCCATCGGCATCTGCGAGATCCTGTGGAACCTTATGGATTTCACGCCTGAGGGTCGGCCGAACTGGAACGAACAGCTGCAATATGGCGAGGCGTGCTGTCCTGAGGTTTGTCCGCCAGGGGCTCGGGACGGCTCTTCGGCAGATGGTCGCTGACGAATAGTTCTCCGGACGCAACCCTGCCGCCAATGCCGCGTTTGATTAGCCGAGGGAATTTTCAAATCGGAGACCTCAGATGAAAACGCTTCTCACCATTGCCGCCGTCGCCTTGTTCGCCGGTGCCCCTGCCGCCTTTGCGGCCAACTCGACTGCGGTCGCGCCTGCCATGGCCGCCAGCAAGGTCGATACCCCAACCTTCGTCAAGACCGTGCCTAGCTCCAACGAATTCGAAATCCAGTCGAGCAAGCTCGCCGAGGAGAAATCCAAGGCGGCTGACGTCAGGAAATTCGCCAAGCAGATGGTCAAGGACCACACCAAAGCCGGCAAGGAGTTCAAGGCGGCGCTGAGCCAGGGCCAGACCACCGGTTCGACCAAAGCCGCGGGACCGGCCCTGCAGCCGAAGGAGCAGGCAATGCTCGACGAGTTGAAGAGCACAAGCGGCAAGGATTTTGACGCCAAGTACATCCAGATGCAGACGGACGCGCACAAGGAGGCCGTTGCCCTGTTCAGCACCTATGCCAACTCGGGCGACGACCCGGCGATGAAGGAATTCGCCAAGAAGACGCTGCCGACGCTGCAGATGCACGAGAAGCACGTGAAGGAACTCGCGGCCGCGCATCAGGGTTGAGGGTTGGTGACTGGCCAGCAATAGCATTCTACGGCGCCCCCTCTGTCCTGCCGGACATCTCCCCCACGAGTGGGGAGATCAGCAGCGTCGGCGCCGTGCTTTTCTACCGACGGTGAAAATTGGCGAAGGCTGAGGCGACAGCCAATCTCCCTGCTTGTGGGGGAAATGTCCGGCAGGACAGAGGGGGGCGCCGTAGAGTGCGACGGCCGATGCCTGCCGTTGGCAAGGCATTGCGGCAAAGTGGCTCTGTGGCTGCGGCGGCAGTGACATACACTGCCGCCACCAATTCAATGGAGCTCCCATGCCCAAGATCGACCTGTCCACCGTGCCTGTCCGCAAGGGCTCCGGCTACCCCGCACCCTTCGACGCCCCTTGCGCCGAGCGCACACGCCAGCGCCTCGGCGATGCCGGCGGCCTCACCGATTTCGGCGTCAACCTGATGACATTGCCATCAGGCGGCTGGTCCAGCCAGCGCCACTGGCACAGCCATGAGGACGAGCTCGTCTATGTGCTGGAAGGCGAACTGGTGCTGGTCGAGGATGGCGGCGAGACGCTGCTCAAGGCCGGCGACTGCGCGACCTTTGCCAAGAACAGCGGCAACGGCCACCACATGATCAACCGCTCGTCCACAACGGCGCGCTATCTCGAGGTCGGATCGCGCAATCCGGATGATCTCATCACCTGCTCCGACATCGACATGATGAGCCCGAGTTCGGATGGCAGGTTCCTGCACAAGGACGGCATGCCCTATCCGGGGCAGGGGTGACGGCTGGACTATGGTCCGGCGCTGGCGTTCGCTGGGCGGGGGGATAAGCTCCTCACAATCAAAGGTGGCGCAGGCCCCCTCATCCGACCGCTTCGCGGCCACCTTCTCCCCACTGGGGAGAAGAGGGAAGCGCTGGCGCTGACCGGCTGCTCTCCCCTCGGGGAGAGGTCAGCCGAGCGAAGCGGAGGCTGGGTGAGGGGGCCTTGGCGCCAGCTTGGCAAACAAGGGGAAGATCACCATGAAAAAAGAAGTCATCGAAGTGCCCGTCATGTCGGCCAAGGTGCGGGCGTATCTATGTGGCAAACCAGATCAGCCATGAAGAAGTTTGCCGGATTGTCCTTGCCGACATGAATCCCAAGAATGAGGACCATCTACAGTGCCTCTTCCTGTTCGCCAAGGAAGGGCTGACGACCGATGCAATGGATGCATTCCATCAGCAGGCACAGCTGTTCAACAAGTTTACGGTTTCGGCGATCATCCGGTCTGAAGCCGTGATTTCGGTGGTGCGCCGGGAAATCCGGAAGCTCTTTCCAGACATCAAGGTTGGTAACGAGAACCTCTCGCAGTTGGTCGAAAATGAAGTAATCAAGCGGGATACGATCGAAGGCGACAAGGCTAAGGAAGCGGTCGCTAGGATGCGAAAGGCTACGAACAAACTGGAGAGGGCTAAGGCTAAGGCAGTGAAGCTCATTGAGGTAGAAACGCCAAAATGAGATTCTTTGGAGCCGAGCAATGAAAATTCAAAATTTCAGGATACGCCGGTTCAAGGTTATCGAAGATACCAGTGTAGGCCTATCTGATTTGAACATAATTGTTGGATAAAACAATTCTGGAAAAAGCAGCATAATTCAAGCTCTCCATTTTTGCATATCGATCTTGCAGTCCATCGCACTGGCAAAGAAATGGACGCGAAAAAGCCCTTTGATAGCGACGCTAGGGCCGGATGAGATCATATACTCTCCTGCGTCTAATCCATACGCCCTAGGTCAAGGTGGAAAATTGGTGGAGGGTGAAAATAGATCGATTTTGTTTGATTTGACCTTGGAGAATGGGCGTACTTTTTCCTTGGAAGTTGCGAAAGGTAAGAACAACAATGTCCAAGCCCGAATTGTGAATCCGGAAGTCGCTGTGGGATTAGCGAGTTTAGATGATCCGTTCAGCATATTCTCGCCGGGATTAGCGGGTGTCGCTAAGAGCGAGGTGTTTGTTTCTGATGGAGTTTTGTTGCGGGCTCTTGCTCGGGGTGACGCGAACGTAATTCTTCGCAATATGCTCCTTAGGCTTTGGCCAAATGAAGATAATAGAAATAGATTTCTCGTTGACCTCGCTGAGGTATTCCCTGGTGTCGAGATCGATGTTATTTTTGAGCAAAAGATTGATGAATATATATATGTATTCGTTAAGAAGGACGGCACGAGTATCCCTATTGAACTTTGCGGAACCGGATTCCTACAGGCAGTTCAGATACTGTGTTATCTTCATAGATTCCGCCCGAGCCTAATTGTTCTTGATGAGCCAGACTCCCATCTTCATCCGAACAATCAAAGGATAATCTCGAATCTTCTATTTAGAATAACTGAGGATTTAGGAACTCAGATTGTTATCACGACCCATTCTCGACACATAGTTGATGCGCTTTCCGGCGTTGCTCGATATATTTGGGTTCAGTCTGGTGCTGCGGCTCCGGCTTCCCGCGACGACCAGATTGACATACTAATGGATTTGGGCGCTCTCGATTTGAAGGAGAGAATTGGAACAAAGAACTACGATGCTATATTATTAACCGAGGATGAAATAACTAGAAGTATCGTTACATTATTAGCGTCTAGTGGGTTTGATATGGAAAGAACGTTGATTCTTCCCTATCGCGGTGTAACGGAGTTACATAATCTTAGGACTATAGCGGATCATACTCGACGTATATCGGGCGCCCGCCTTGTGATTCATAGGGATCGCGACTTCCTTGACCCCATGGAAGTCGAAGCGTGGAAAACGTCAATTCGGGAGATGCAGTGTGATTCATTTGTGACAACTGGTGTCGATATCGAATCTCACTTGCTGAATCCGCGCTACCTTTCGGCTCTAAACAACTTACAGAACGAGGCTCAGTTTACGGAAATTCTCAATCAGGCGATCAAGGAGATTCGCGAGGACGCATACGAGCATGCTCTCAATTCCCGGTTAGATTGGGAACGCAAACAGGGAAATGGACGAGTAAACGTAGGAGCTTTAGCGCGAGACATGAGGCAAAGGGTGAATGATGACCCTCGTGCCAATATGTCGGGAAAGAAACTGCTTAAGAAAATTCGAGATATTTATCGCCAGCGCGTCGGTGCAAACCTGACCGTAGGAACGGGTTCTGAGTTGATACGTGATGACAGCTTATTGACGATAGCAAATAGGATATTTCCGCGCCGCAGAGAAAATCAGTGATGGACACCCTCAGGGAGCTCATCTGGGTGGTGGCGCTGCCCTTCATCCGCCTGCCGGCACCTTCTCCCCGTTGAACGGGGAGAAGAGAGCTAATTGCCTCAAGCAAAATACTCCTGCAGCGGCCTGACCTCCAGGCTCCCTGCCTTCAGCGCCGTAATCGCCTCGGCCACCGCCGCGGCGCCCGACAGCGTCGTATAATACGGCACCTTCTGCATCAGCGTGGCGCGGCGCAGGGACTTCGAGTCCGATACCGCCTTCTGGCCATCCGTCGTGTTGAAGACGATCTGGACCTGGCGGTTGCGGATGGCGTCTTCGATGTGGGGCCGGCCCTCCAGCACCTTGTTGATCTTCTGGGCGTCGACGCCATTTTCGGCGAGGAAGCGGGCCGTGCCGGATGTCGCCAGCACCTTGAAGCCCTGGCCGGCGAGGCGCTTGACCGCCGGCAGGATGCCGGCCTTGTCCTCGTCGCGCACCGAGACGAACAGCGTGCCGGAGCGGGGGAGATCGACGCCGGCGCCGAGCTGGCTCTTGGCGAAGGCCAGCGCAAAATCGCGGTCGAGGCCCATGACCTCGCCGGTCGAGCGCATTTCGGGGCCGAGCAATATGTCGACGCCGGGGAAGCGGGCGAAGGGGAAGACGGCTTCCTTGACCGCGATGTGGCCGGGGTTTCTCGGGTCGGGCATCGCGCCGTAATGGGCGAAGGCGTCTTCCAGCTTTTCGCCGGCCATGATGCGTGCGGCAATCTTGGCGATGGGCCGGCCGATGGTCTTGGCGACGAAGGGCACGGTGCGCGATGCGCGCGGGTTGACCTCCAGCACATAGACCGTGCCGTCCTTGATCGCATACTGCACGTTCATCAGGCCGCCGACGTTGAGCGCGCGGGCAAGCGCCGCCGTCTGGCGCTCCAGCTCGTCGACCAGCTCGGAAGGCAGCGAGTGAACAGGGAGCGAGCAGGCGCTATCGCCGGAGTGGATGCCGGCCTCCTCGATGTGCTCCAGAATGCCTGAGACGAATGTCGACTTGCCGTCGCACAGGCAGTCGACATCGACCTCGATGGCGCCCGAGAGATAGGTGTCGAACAAAAGCGGGTTCTTGCCCAAGAGCGTGTTGATCTGGCCGGTCTTGTCGTTGGGGTATTTCTGCTTGATGTCCTCCGGCACCAGGCCGGGCACGGTGTCGAGCAGGTAGCTCTGCAGCATGCCTTCGTCATGGATGATCTGCATGGCGCGGCCGCCGAGCACATAAGAGGGGCGCACCACCAGCGGGAAGCCGAGCTCGCCGGCGACGAGGCGAGCCTGCTCGACCGAATAGGCGATGCCGTTCTTCGGCTGGCTGAGGTTGAGCTTGTGCAAGAGCTTCTGGAAACGGTCGCGGTCTTCGGCGAGATCGATCATGTCGGGTGACGTGCCCAGGATAGGGATGCCGGCCTTCTCCAGCGCATCGGCCAACTTCAGCGGCGTCTGGCCGCCGAACTGGACGATGACGCCGACCAATTCGCCCGAGGCCTGTTCGGCGCGCAGGATCTCCAGCACGTCCTCTGCCGTCAGCGGCTCGAAGTAGAGCCGGTCCGAGGTGTCGTAGTCGGTCGAGACCGTCTCGGGGTTGCAGTTGATCATGATCGCTTCATAGCCGGCGTCGCGCAGCGCGAAGGCGGCATGGCAGCAACAATAGTCGAACTCGATGCCCTGGCCGATGCGGTTCGGACCGCCGCCGAGGATGACGACTTTTTTTCGCGATGACACCTGCGCCTCGTTGGCGAGCGCGCCGGCGAAGGGCACTTCATAGGTCGAGTACATGTAGGCGGTGGGCGAGGCGAACTCGGCCGCGCAAGTGTCGATGCGCTTATAAACCGGATGAACGTTGAGCTTTTCGCGAATCCTTTGAATCACTTCGGCGTCGGTCTTCGTCAGCGACGCGAGGCGGGCGTCGGAGAAGCCCATCGCCTTCAGCATGCGCAGGTTGACGGCGTCCTGTGGGATGCCGTGCTCGCGGATGCGGGCTTCCATGGAAACGATGCCGGCGATCTGTTCGAGGAACCACGGGTCGATCTTGCACATTGCGTGCACGTCTTCGAGCGAGGTGCCCATGCGGATCGCCTGCGCCACCATGCGCAACCGGTCGGGCGTCGGCGTGCCGAGCGCGGCGCGGATGGCGTTGCGGTCGTCGGCGTGGTTGGCAGCCACGGCACCGTGGCCGAGGCCGGGGATCTCGATCTCGTCTAGGCCGGTGAGGCCGGTTTCCAGTCCACGCAAAGCCTTCTGCAGGGACTCCTGGAAGGTGCGGCCTATGGCCATGACTTCGCCGACCGACTTCATGGCGGTGGTAAGCACCGGCTCGGCGCCGGGAAATTTCTCGAAGGCAAAGCGCGGGATTTTTGTGACGACGTAATCGATGCTTGGCTCGAAGGAGGCGGGGGTGGCGCCGCCGGTGATGTCGTTCTCCAGCTCGTCCAGCGTGTAGCCGACAGCGAGCTTGGCCGCAATCTTGGCAATGGGAAAGCCGGTCGCCTTGGACGCCAGCGCCGACGAGCGCGAGACTCGCGGGTTCATCTCGATAACGACGAGGCGGCCATCGGCCGGGTTGACGGCGAACTGCACGTTGGAGCCGCCGGTCTCGACGCCGATCTCGCGCAGCACCGCGAGCGAGGCGTTGCGCATCATCTGGTATTCCTTGTCGGTCAAGGTCAGCGCGGGGGCGACGGTGATCGAGTCACCGGTGTGTACGCCCATCGGGTCGATGTTCTCGATCGAGCAGACGATGATGCAATTGTCCGCCTTGTCGCGGACGACCTCCATCTCATACTCCTTCCAGCCGAGCACGCTTTCCTCGATCAGCACTTCGGTGGTCGGCGAGGCGTCGAGGCCGGACTGGACGATGTCGTAGAATTCGGCGCGGTTGTAGGCGATGCCGCCGCCGGTGCCGCCCATGGTGAAGGACGGGCGGATGATGGCGGGCAGGCCGACATGGTCGAGCGCCTGGGCGGCAATCGCCATGCCATGGCTGATGTAGCGCTGCTTGCGGTCGCCTTCGCCGAGGTTCCAGCGGGTTTCCAGCGCGTCGAGCGCGGCATCGAGGTCGGCAGGCGCCTCGGCCTTGACGGCGGCGCGCTCGGCCTCATGGGTCTTGCGGTCGGCGTTCTTGACGTCGGTGGCATTGGCCAGCATCGACTTCGGCGTTTCCAGGCCGATCTTCTTCATCGCCTCGCGAAACAGCGCCCGGTCCTCAGCCTTGTCGATCGCCGTGGCGTCGGCGCCGATCATCTCGACATTGTAGCGCTCGAGCACGCCCATGCGGCGCAGCGACAGAGCGGTATTGAGCGCGGTCTGGCCGCCCATGGTCGGCAGCAGCGCGTCGGGCCGCTCCTTGGCGATGATCTTGGCGACGACTTCAGGCGTGATCGGCTCGATATAGGTGGCGTCGGCCAGTTCCGGGTCGGTCATTATGGTGGCCGGGTTGGAATTGACCAGGATGACGCGAAAGCCCTCTTCCTTCAGCGCCTTGCAGGCCTGTGTGCCGGAATAATCGAACTCGCAGGCCTGGCCGATGACGATGGGGCCGGCCCCGATGATCAGGATCGACTTGATGTCGGTGCGTCTTGGCATCGTTGTGAGTTCCGTTCGGCGAGCGGCTTGCACGAAAAACCGGGACGGGAAGACCCGGCCGGTTGTGCTTGCGATTCTGGTATCAGGCTAGGAGGGCCTTATAGGGAAGAGTTTTGGGAGATGTAACCCCGAAAATGAGGCTAGGCAGTAGGGATTAGGCAGTAGGGATCACGCAGTGGGGATTAGGCAGGAGCGAGGTTAAGGCGCCTATTGCCCATTCCCTACTGCCTGACACCTAATCCCCCAGCGCGAGCTGATCCGTAATCTCAAACCGCTCGGATACCCCGACGCGGATCATGTTGAGGCTGCCTTCCCTTGTGAAGCGGAACTCGCTGGGCGAATCCGAGTTGGCCGGCATGCCGGCATAGAAGGAGATGACGCGCGTGCCGCCATCGGGCCAGGTCACGGTGATGTCTGCCTCGTCAGCGCCATTGTGGACGATGTTGACGGCGCAGCGGGTCATCGGTTGTCCGACATAGCGGGCGCAGGGGATCTCGGCGGTGGCGCCGAGGGCGGGCGGGGGTTCCAGCCGTGCAACGGTTTGCGTAGCGGTCGCAGCTTTGGCCTGGTCTGGCCGTGGCGACGGGGATAGTACCCCCGGCGCGGACGCTGTATCCGGCGCTGCTCCCGCAGACGCGGCGGCGGCGAGTTCCGGCGTCCCTGTGGCCTCCGTTGCCGGAGCCTCTGTGGCAGGGATTTCATCCGTCGGCGGACTTTCATTCGCTGCGAAGGCAAGGCCGTAAGCATCCTGCATGGCGGTCCTGCCGATCTCGGCGGCGGACTTCGGCGCGCCTGGATTCGTGCCGCCAAGGCGCTCCGTCAGGTCGAGTGGAGCCGGCGCGGGTGCAGCCGGGGTGGGTGGAGCCTGAGTGGGTGCAGCCGGAGCGGCAGAGGCGGCAGGTGCAGTCGTCCGGGGCGCTGCGGCCACGTCGGCCGGCTGCGTCGACATGTCGGGCGCGAGCGTCGGGCCGCCGGCTTCAGCGCTGGCGGTCACCTGGGGCGGCGCGGCGTCAACTTCGACCACGGTCGGATTGTCGGGGATAAGATAGCGCGCGGGCGCCCAGCCTTTGACCAGTGGATTGTCGATCTCCTCGACCTTGCACCAGCGGTGGCCATCCACTTCGTTGCAGCCGAAATTCCTGACGCTCGACCCGATCGGCAGGCGCGCCTGGGTTCTGCCGACCGGCGACGGCGTGGCGCGGATGTTGAGGAGATCGCCTGGGCCGAGTTCGGTCACGATGGAAACGATGTCTGCAGGCGCGTCCTCGGCATTGGCCGGCAAGCTCACCAACAACGGGCCCACCACCAACGGACCCGCCAACAACCGGGCTGCCCGCAGGAGCGGAGCGCCAGTCAGTCGATGCAAAATGGTTCGGATTGTGCGCCTCATCATTTGGCCGTGCGCCGATTACCCTTGCGGCAGCAGTCCTGCCGTATGCCAAGGCGGTTTTATAAGGGACGATACGCGGCCATGTAAGTCTGAAAATGCGTCCGATGTTTGGTGCCGCGAGGCGGAAGCAGGGCGCAGCCATGCGGTCAAGCGGAGCCTTGCCAAGAGGGTTTGGGCATGAAGCCGGTCCTCAGCGCATGCGCCCATTCCGGTCGGCCCGCCTGTGCGGCCTGTCTCGCCGCCGCTTCGTGGTCGTAGTCGACGGCGATGGTCTCGAAACGGTCTGGACCATCGCCATCCAAGGTGAGGATGCCGTAGCGCGCATGCGGGCTGCCTTGCTCCGAAACATGCGCCGGGGGCGTGTCATCTTCATAGGCGGGGGCGCCGACGCTGCCGGGATTGAAGAGCAAGGGGCGGCCGGGGATACGGACCAGTTCCGCGCGGTGGCTGTGGCCGCACAGCACGATGCGGCAGGCCGCGTCCAGCGCCTGCAACCGCCGCTGAATAGCGGCAAGCGGCGCGCGCACCAGTTGGCCATCGACGATCGCGTCGAGCAGGTATTTCTCGTCATGGTCGGGCCGCGCATGGAAAGCGACCACGCCGGGAACAATCTCCAGCGTGAAGGGCAGGGCGAGCAGGGCTTCGCGCTGCGCTGATGTCAGCCGTTCCTGCGCATAGCGGTCTGAAGCCCACATCATATCGTCGGCCGGATCGACCGCGACGCGGCGGTCATGGTTGCCGCGCACCGTCGGCAGGTCGAGCGCTTCGAGCCGCTCGAATGTCTCGCGCGGCCAGAGCGGGCCGGAGACACAGTCGCCAAGGTTGACGGTGAGATCGGCGCCGCCGCGCCGCGCTAGATCGGCGAGCACGGCATCCAGCGCCAGCACATTGCCATGGATGTCGGCGAGAACGGCAATGCGCATGCGGCGGGCTCCTTGGTGCAGCCCGTTGAGGCTTGCGGCCCGTCTTCGTTATCAAGCCCCTGCCTTCATTATCAAGCCCTTGAGATCGTTCGAGACAGCCGGGAGCCCCGCCTATCGCGGAAGCACTCCATCTGCTAGCGTCCACGCCGCTCCAGAGTTCATCCGGGGGAGGACAGGCGATGACCCGCGACCAGATGGTTGCCCACCTTCGCGCCGCCAATGACGTCGCGCGCGAGACTGCCGCGCACGGGCACCATCCTTTCGGCTGCGTGCTCGTCGGCCCCGACGATCGCATCCTGATGCGGCAAGGCAACATCAACACCGTGCGCCACGCCGAAACCGAGCTCTCCCGGCGTGCCGCCGACACCTATCCGCCGGATTTCCTCTGGTCTTGCACGCTGGTCACAACCGGCGAGCCCTGTGCGATGTGCACGGGAACGCTGTACTGGGCGAATATCGGCCGGCTGGTCTACGGCTTCGAGGAAACCAAGCTTCTCGCGCTGACCGGCAATCACGCAGAGAACCCGACGATGAACCTCTCGTCGCGCACAGTCCTCGGCTCCGGGCAGAAGCCGGTCGAGGTCCACGGCCCTTTCCCCGAGATGGACGAGGAACTCCTCGCCCCGCATATCGGTTTTTGGCAGCGCTAGGAGCGGCCTGACTTCGGCACCAGCTACGCCGGAATTTCGATGTCGTGGCCGCCGACGATGGGTAGAGCCGGGTCATCTCCGGCCGCCGCAATCACGCTGTCGAGCAGGCCGGGGAAGCGGGCGTCGAGGTCGGCGCGGCGCAGCGTGATCATCCGGTTGGTGCCGGCCACTTCGGCGCGGGTGACGCCGGCCTCGCGCAGTTTGGCCAGGTGATAGCTGAGATTGGTCTTGGAGCCGAGGTCGAGGAACCGGCTGCAGTTCAGCGGCACGCCTTCCTTGCTGGCGAGATAGCGCACGATGGCGAGCCGGGTCGGGTCGCCAAGGACGCCGAGCACAACCGGCAGGCTGATCTGGTCTGTATTGGGGTGCGGCAAAGTCATGGCCCGAAACTAAGCACAGTCGGTGGCGATTTCAACGCGTCGATCTTTCGCGGGCATGCACAGTCCGTTTCGCGATTGGCCCAATGGCTGTCCTGACACAGGGCTGTCAGCAGGCTTCAGCTATTTTCACCTGGCTTCATTGACATCATGTCCTGTTATGTCCAATTGTTCAATAAGTTTTGAACTAAGGACACGCCCTATGGACAAGCGCCTCTTTTGGCTTGCGCTCGGATCGTTCACGATCTCGACCGAAGGCTTCGTCATCTCCAGCCTGCTGCCTGACATCGCCACCGACGCCCGCATTTCCATTCCGCTCGCCGGCACGCTGATCACCGCCTTCGCGCTGGCTTACGCCATCGGCACGCCGATCCTGGCAACGCTGACCGGCGAATGGGACCGGCGCCGCGTCATCTTGTGGACGCTGGCGTTCTTCGTCATCGGCAATGTGGTGGCGGCGCTGAGCTCGTCCTTCGAACTGCTGCTCATTGCCCGCATCATCATGGCGCTGTCGTCAGGCTTGTTTGCCGCGACCGCTCAAGGCACGGCGGTGGCGCTGGTCGATGACCACCACCGGGCGCGGGCCATTGCCGTCGTCGTCGGCGGAACCACGGTGGCGGTTGCGCTCGGTGCACCGCTCGGCGCGCTGGTTGCCACGATAGCCGGCTGGCGCGGGACCTTCTTTGCCATTGCCGGGCTCGGCGCGCTGGTCGGCGCCATCCTGTGGTACCGGCTGCCGCGCGGCATTGTCGGTACCAAGCTGCCGCTCAGGCGGCGGCTGGCTGCGGCGCTGCGCCCCGGCGTCATGCCGATCCTGCTGACCACCGCTCTTGCCCTGATCGGCGCCTTCTCGGTGTTTTCCTATATCGCGCCGCTGGCCATCCAGAGCGGCGGCCTCAGCCCGATTGCGCTGCCCGGCATGCTGCTCGCCTTCGGTGTCGGCGCCGTCATCGGCAACATAGCCGGCGGCCAGGCGGCCGACCGTTTTGGTGCGACGCGCACCGTCGGCTGGTCTCTGGCGCTGAGCGCCGTCATGCTGGTGATGCTCTCGGTCATCCCGACCTTCCTGCCGCAGCATCTCGCCGGGCCGGCATTGATGGCCATGATGGTGCCGTGGGGCATGGTCGGCTGGGCATTTCCGCCGGCGCAGGCCAGCCGCATCATCAAGCTGGCGCCCGACGCCGCCCCGATCGTGCTGTCGCTCAACGCTTCGGCGCTCTATCTCGGCGTGGCGCTGGGTGCTGTGGTCGGCGGCGCCGTGCTGCGCTACGGCGTGCCGGCCGATCTCGGCCTGGTCGCCGCCATCTTCCCGCTGATCGGGCTTGGGGTGGTGCTGGCCGGCCGCTGGGCGGCCCGGCCGGTCGCCATGCCGGCCGAATAGATCTTTGCAAAGGACCGGCGGCCGCTCTTTCAGCTTGAAGGGGCGGCCGCCGGCACGTCGTATTCCAGCGCCGCGACTTCATCCAGCATAGCGCGCAGATCTGCCGCTCGTTGCGGGCCGAACAGCGCCTCGAAGCGCTGCTGAGCAGTGCTCCACAATTGCGTCGTCTCCTCGAGCTTGGTCTGGCCTTGGTCGGTCAGCCGCACCCGCTTGACGCGGCGATCGTCCTTGTCGGCGAAGGTGTCGACATAGCCGTCGCGGATCAGCGGCTTCAGCGTGTGGCCGAGCGCCGAGAGATCCATGACCATCGCTTCGGCTATCGTGCCCATCGCCGGCTCGTTGCTGACATGGATCTGGTAGAGCAGGCCGTACTGCGTGCCCTTCAGACCCGAAGGCGAGATTACATCGTCATAGAAGCGGCCGAGCTTGCGCGCGGCCCGCCGCAGCGTGGCGTTGTTGCAAAGGCTAAATCCCGGCAGCGCGGTCTTGCTCATCACGACTCCTTGCCGACAAAACCGCTGCCGGCCTGCCGCAGAAATAGTTTCTGCCGCCTCCGTTGACAAGATAGTGGTATATGCCTACTTCCCTGAAAGTGGTATATGCCACTAATTGGAGATCAGGGCGGGACGAGGGTTCATCGACCTGTCTCGCCGGGCAGAAAAAAGGAACAGGACAATGAGTGGACAGGACAACAAGGGTACCGCAGTCGTCACCGGCGCATCGGCCGGCATAGGTGCTGTCTATGCCGACCGGCTGGCCGGGCAGGGCTACGATCTGGTGCTGGTAGCGCGGCGCGCCGACCGGCTGGAGGAACTGGCTGAAAAGCTGCGATATGCCTACAAGCGCAAGGTCAGCGTGATATCAGCCGATCTTGCCGACGACAATGATGTGCGCCGCGTCGAGCAGGCGATCGCAGCCGACGACAGCGTCACGCTGCTGGTCAACAATGCCGGCATTGGTGGCCAGGCCCTGGTGGCAACGGCCGACGCCGACGAGGCCGAGCGCATGATCAAGGTCAACGTCATCGCCTTGACCCGCCTGACCCGCGCCGTGCTGCCGGGGCTTCTTGCGCGCAACCGCGGCGCCATCGTCAACATCGCCTCTGTGCTCGCCTATGATACCTCGTTCGGCGGCATCTATAGCGGCACCAAGGCCTATGTCGTCAACTTCACCGAGGCGCTGCACCGCGAAGTCGCCGGCACCAATGTGAAGGTGCAGGCGGTGCTGCCGGGCGCGACCCGCACCGATTTTTGGGAGCTTGCCGGCGGTGACATCGACAATCTGCCGAAGGAGATCATCATGTCCGCCGACGATATGGTCGATGCCGCGCTTGTGGGCCTATCCAGGGGCGAAGCCGTCACCGTGCCGGCACTTGCCGATGCGACCAAGCTCGACACCTTCCTCGGCGCAAGGCAAGTCTTCTACGGCAGCCTGCACGCCGACAAGCCTGCTGCCCGCTATGCTGCTTGAGAGTAGCTGGTTCGCTTCGCGAACCAGGACCCCCACCCCGGGGGCCGGCGGGGGGGCCCCCCCCCCCCCCGGGGGGGGGGCCTGGGCGCGGCCCCACACCCCCCCCGGGGGGGGGGGGGGCCCCCCGGGCGGGGGGGGGGGGGGGGG